>CAMEMX010000017.1 GCA_945927915.1 uncultured Clostridia bacterium | reverse complement strand
GATCGCGCCGAGATTGGCTTGGAAGCCGGTGGAAAAGGTCATGACCGCATCCTTTCGCAAAAAATCAACCAGCTCCTGCTCCAATTCGATGTGCATCTCCAACGTGCCGTTGAGAAAGCGCGACCCGGAACAACCGGTGCCGTATTTTTCAAGCGCCTGTCTTGCGGCCTCGACGACCTCGGGCACCGTTGTCAGCCCGAGGTAGTTATTCGACCCGAGCATGATCCGCCGTTTTCCCTCCATCCTCACCTCAACATCCTGCCGGGATTGCAGCGCATGGAAATACGGATAAAGCCCCTGCTCCTGATACGCTTTGATGTAGCTGATGTTTTCACTCTTCTTGAAAACATCCATTTTTCTTCTCTCTTTTCCTGTTTAGATTCTGAAGTTTTCGCTAATATCAAATAAACCGGCTGCCGTGGCTTTGCACTACAGAATCGCACTTGCGGCGGCAAAAGCCGTCGACCACGCGATCTGCAGATTAAAGCCTCCGGTGTAAGCGTCGCAATCTATGATCTCTCCGGCAAAGTATAAGCCTCCGACCAGCCTGGACTGCATCGTCTTCGGGTCGATCTCACGCACGCTTATTCCCCCTCGTGTGATGATCGCCTCCTCCACCGGTCGCAGCGAATCAATGCGGATGGTAAAACGCTTCGTCTGCTCCAAAAGCGCGCGGCGCTGCTGCCTGGTCAGCGTATTTGCACGCTGCGCAGGGTCGATCTGCGCCCGCGCAAGCAAAACCGGGATCATCGAATGCGGGAAAAGATCGGCAAGTGCGTTTTCCATGCTGCGGTTGGCGTATTTCTCAAAATCGCGCAGGAAACGGGCGTCGAGCTTTCCTTCGTCAAGCGCGGGCTTGAGGTCGAGCACGGCGGTGTAGCGCTCGCCGTCCTTCATGTGCGCCGATGCCGAAAGCGCCATCGGCCCGGAGAGGCCGAAATGCGTAAAAAGCAGCTCACCGAAATCGTGATAGACCGTCTTCCCTTTGCCGTCGAGCAGCTTCATATCCGTGTTGCGCAGGGACAGCCCCTGCATTTTTGCGCAATCCGGCTCTGCGTTCATGGGAACGAGCGAGCCGACGGGCGGCACGACGGTGTGCCCCAGCGCCTGCGCGATGCGGTAGCCGTCTCCGGTCGAGCCTGTGAGCGGATAGGAGGCGCCGCCGGTGCAGAGGATCACCTGTGTGCAGGAGATCAGACCGGTCTGCGTCTTGACGGCGGCGACCTTTCCCTCCTGCGTCAGGATCGCGGTGACCGTCTCCTGTCGGCGCTGCACGCCGAGCGCCTGCATCCGGCTTACAAGGACAGAGATCACGTCGCCGGAGCGGTCAGAGACGGGAAAGACGCGGTTGCCGCGCTCGATTTTGAGCGGACAGCCGTTTTGCTCAAAGAAAGCCATCACGCGCTCCGGCGGGAAGGCGGATATGCTGCTGAACAGGAAACGCGGATTGCGCGGGATGTTCTTGATAGCCTCATCGGCGGAGCAGGCGTTGGTCACGTTGCAGCGGCCTTTTCCCGTGATGGCGAGCTTTTTGCCCGGCCTGTCGTTCTTTTCCAGCAGCAGCACGCGCTTGCCGCGCTCCGCCGCGACGACAGAGGCAAACATTCCGGCAGCGCCGCTGCCGATGATGACAACATCATACGTCGTTTTTTTCATAGACATGGTAAGCATCCCAGATTTCTTCCAGTTTTTCATAGTGCTGCGCGGTTTCCTGCCTGCGGCGCGAAGCCACGCACGCCAGCAAGGCATTGATCACGCTCATCGGCGCGACCATCGAATCAACGAGCGATACCATCCCGCTGTGCGCCAGCAGGAGGCATTCAGACTCCTGCGCGATCGGAGACGACGGCGAATCCGTCAGCGCGACCGTGCGCGCACCGGAGGCAGCCGCGTATTTGACCGCCTCGACCGTGATCGTACAATAGCGCGGAAAGCTGACGGCAAGCAGGACATCCTGCGGAGAGATCCGCGTGAGCTGCTCCAGCGTCATGCCAACCGAGCCCTCACACACGAGACGCACGTCGTCAAGCATATCGCGCAGATAGTAGTACAGAAAGGACGCCAGCGGCGCGGACGAACGAACGCCGAGCAAATACACGCGCCTTGCAGAAAGGAGGCTCTCCACCGCGGCGGAAAATTGCGCGCTGTCGATTTTTTCAAGCGTTACGCGGATGCGCTCCGCGTCAGCCTGCAAAACGGAGGGCAGAAGCTCCTCCTGCGGGGCGCTTTGACGCACGGCGTCCATGCGCTGCGGTGCGGTCAGGCGCGTCATCACAAGCTCCTGCAGCGCTTTCTGCATCTGCGGGTAACCCTCATAGCCGAGCTGTGAGGCAAAGCGCACCACCGTCGACTCGGACACCTGCACGGTCTTTCCGAGAACGCCGGCGGTCAAAAACGCCGCTTTGTCATAAGACTCCAAAAGATAGGCTGCGATGCGCTTCTGGCCCTTGGAGAAGGTGTTCATTTGATTATGTATGGTTTGAAGGATGTCCTGCGTCATGCTCCCGTCTCCTCATACAGCGCGGCAAGCTCCTGCGCGGTCAGGCAGCGCCATTTGCCGACGGCGAGATCGCCGAGGCTGAGACTGCCCTCACGCACGCGGCACAGCCGCGCGACCGTTACGCCTGCCGCCTCGCACATCCTGCGGATCTGGCGGTTGCGACCCTCGTGGATCGTGATCTCAAAGGTGGTTTTTTCGCCGCTTTCCCTCAGCTTTCGGACCAGCGGTCTGGCGATCGGGCGTCCGTCAAGGACGATCGGGCGCGACAGAAGTGCCTGCGTGTCCGCATTTGCTCCGCGCACCGTCACCTCATAGACTTTTTTGATGCAGCCGCGCGGGTGCATCAGGCGGTTGGCAAGGTCGCCGTCGTTCGTCAGGAGCAGCAGGCCCTCGGACTGATAGTCCAGCCGTCCGACGGGATAAACGCGGCAGCCGCAATCGACCAGCGAGGCAACGGTTTTCCTGCCGCGCTCATCGGAGAGCGTCGTCACATAGCCACGCGGCTTGTTGAGCATCACGCAGACCGTCTGTGCCTTCCGCGGAAGCGGCGCGCCGTCCACGCAGATGCGGTCTTTCTCCGCGTCCGCGCTCTGACCGGGCCGGGCAGGCGTGCCATTGACTGTGACGCGGCCCTCGGCAATGAGCGTCTCAGCCGCCCGGCGTGACGCGACACCGTGCGCCGAGAGGATCTTCTGTATGCGTTCGGTCATGGTCTTCCTCCAATCCGTCCCAGACAAGGCGGATCACGCCAAGCTGTTTTTCTCCGATATAAACTGCGCCGAAGCCCGCAAAAGTTCCCCTTTCGCCGCCGGAAATGGCAGCGCGGGGATAGAGCAGCGCCACACGCACCTGCTCATTTTCCGCAAGCGTGCAGGAAAACGCCTCCTGTGCCGCAAGCACGGCGGTGGTGCCGTCCATCAGCGGCAGACGGACAACGGGTTCTCCGGCAGACACCGCCTCGCGTTCCGCATAGCGCGAAAAACCGAAATCATACAGGGCGGTGTGGTCGCGCCAGTCGTTACCGTCGTTGATCGTCACGCAGATGAGGCGGCGGCCCATCCGTTCTGCTGCGCTGACAAGAATTCTTCCGGCTGCCTTGGTATAGCCGGTCTTCACGCCGATCGCACCGTCCACCGTCCAGAGCAAACGGTTGTGGTTGGCCAGGCTGCGTCCGGCTATGGTGATCGTTTTCGTCGAGACGATCCGGCAAAACGCGTCGTTGCCGAGCGCATAGCGTGTCAGCTTCGCAAGGTCGGCTGCGGTGGAATAATGCGTCTCGCCGTCAAGACCGTTCGGGTTTTCAAAGTGGGTGTTTTTCAGGCCGAGCTGCTGCGCCTTCAGGTTCATCAGGTCGACGAATTCCGGCACGCTGTCCGAGCAGGCCAGCGCCAGCGCGACGGCAGCATCGTTGCCGGAATGGAGCATCATGCCGTAAAGCAGTTCTTCTACCGTAAGCGTCTCGCCCGGTTTGAGGTACATCGACGAGCCCTCTACCTTCGTCGCCTCCGGTGCGACGGTATAGGGCATATCGAGCGCGCAATGCTCCAGCACGATGACGGCTGTCATGATCTTCGTCGTGCTGGCAATCAGCGAACGTGTGTCAGCCGCGTGTCCGCAGACGACCTCGCCGGTGTCCGCGTCGAGCAAAATGTAGCGCTGCGCGGAGACGGACGGCGCCGCCGAGGCGCAAAATGCGAAAAGGACGGTAGCAATGATCGCGGCCGCCGTCCTGAAAATGCTATGCTTCATTCTCATCACCGCGTATAGAATGCCACGCGGTGACGGAACTACGCCTGTTAAATTTCGGAAATATCGGCCTTTTTACCGGCAATGAGGTCCGAGAGCTTGTCCACGAGCGCGGGGATCTGCTCAACCATCCGCTCTACGGCGGAGCTGGCGGGCTCGTCTACGGGCAGGACGCGTACACGTTCACCCTGCACGAGGATAAACGCCATCGGCGTGACCTTCACGCCGCAGCCTGCGCCGCCGCCAAAGGTGCCTGCCTGCCCTGCGACCTTTGCGGCAAGGTCGGTGCCGCCGGAGGCCAGAGCAAAGCTGATCTTTGAGATTGGGATCAGCGTGGTCGTCTCGTTGACGGTGATCGGTGTGCCGACGACGGTATTCGCGTCGACCATTTCGCGCACCTTTTCCATGGATGCGCTCAAGACATCGGATACGTTTTTACTCATGCTCTGTTTCCTCCTGTACTTCTTCGGGCAGCTCGCGCTTGCCGAGCTGGATTTTTTCGATCTCCGGCAGCTCGTCCAGAGATGTCAGACCAAAGGTTCTGAGAAAATCGGGTGTCGTGCGGTAAAGGATCGGGCGTCCGGGCACATTCAGGCGGCCGCTCTCCTCGATCAGATGCTTGTTGAGGAGCGCGCCGACAGAATAGGAGCTGTCAACGCCGCGGATCTGCTCGACATAGGCTTTTGTCGCGGGTTGATAATAGGCGATGATGGTGAGCGTCTCGAGCTGCGAGGCCGAGAGCTTCGGCGGCTTGCGCGTCTCGAGCGCTTTGGTGATATAGGCAGACATCTCCGACGACGAGCACATCTGATAGGCATTTTCCAGCTTGACGACGCGCACGCCGCGACGCTCATATGAAAGCCTGTCCATCAGCCGCTTTGCTGCGGCGTCGATCTCGTCGGTGTCGCATTCGGCGGCGAAGGCAAGGCGCTGCGTCTGCACCGGCTCGCCTGCGGCAAATAAGATCGCCTCGATGATATGCTCAAGTTCCGTTGCTTCCATCGGTATCCTCCATTTCTCCCTCCGGCATTTTGCAGAAGCGGACGGTCACGTCCTCGCCGTCCCCCTCCAGCGCGATCGAGCGCAGACGGCAAAGCTCCAATACGGCAAGGAATGTCGCCACGATCTCGCTGCGTGAACGGGCGCCGGAGAAAAGAGTGCGGAATTTTGCCACGCCGCGCATGAGCAGGCGCTTGAGCACCTGCGCCGCTTTTTTGGTCACGGGATACGGCTCGACGCCGACGATGCCGCGGAAATTGCCCACGGGCGGCGGGAGCTTGCGCTCGCTGCGCTCGGCAATGAGCGCAAAGGCACGCACAAGGTCGTCCTTGTCATGCTGATAGCGGTAAGCCGTGTCGCGGCGGAGCGGCTCAGGCTGCTTGGTGAAGATGTTGCAGCCGATCTCGTTGCGCGGAGCAAGAAATGCCACGGCATTGCCGATCTGTTCCCGCGCCTCAGCGCATTGACGCTCCTCGAGCGAGCGGATGAGCAGCTCCATTTCGCTCATGGCCTCCTCCCGCTCGGCGGCGGAGAGGAGCATTTTTGTCTTGATGAGCATCAGGTGCGACGCCATGGCGATAAACTCGCTGGCGATCTCCATATCGAGGCGTTTCATCTCGTCAAGGTAGGCAAGATACTGCTCCAGGATCGACGTGATGCTGACGTCCTGGATCTCAATTTTATTCTTGCTCAGGAGCTGCAAAATGACGTCAAGAGGGCCGTCGAAATCCGCAGGGAGAGCATCGCTGCCCGCACGGACGACGCCGGACAGATGGTATTTCGGTTCTTCCATAGCATTCCTCAAAAGGCTTATTCAAAATTATTATACCATTTTTCTTCCCGTAGCGCAATACCAAAATGAGCGCGTTTTCCAACGCACTCATTTTGGTTTACTCTGTATATGCGAAGATCACGCTGAGCAGCTCGCTGCGACCGGTCCCCTTCTCCGCGGAGAAAGGGATCAGCTTTGTGTCGTCCGAAAGGCGCAGCGTGCGGCGGATGCAGTCCATATTCGGCTCGATCTCACTCTTTTTCAGCTTGTCGAGCTTGTTCGCAACGACCACAAAGGGCCGCTTCGTGTTCTGAAACAGCTCCGCCATGACGCAGTCGAGCTTCGTCGGCGCATGGCGCGCATCGACGATCATCACGCCGAGGGTAATGTCCTCCGCGCGGGTAAAATACGCCTCCATCAGCTTGCCCCAGCGCTCCTTTTCTGCCTCGGAGACCTGCGCATAGCCGTAACCGGGCAGGTCGACAAAATAGGCGCGCTCATCCACGCGAAAGTAGTTGATGTGGACGGTCTTGCCGGGCTTCTGACCGACGCGGGCAAAATTTTTGCGCTGTAATACACAGTTGAGCACTGAGGATTTGCCGACGTTCGACTTCCCGGCAAAGGCGAACTGCGGCAGGCCGTCCTGCAGGAAGTCCGTCGGGCGGGCAGCGGAGCGGACAAATTCGACCTTTTGAAGGTTCATTGGCGCAGCCCCTTTCTGCCTGTTTTCTTCGGCTCCTTCGGCACGGGAACGGGCGGTTGCTCCTGCACGGGAGCAGACCGCTGCACCTCAGCGACCGCCGGAAGAAGCGCTGCATCAATGACCGCATCGACGTGGTCGACCAGCAGGAAGTTGAGCGCGCGGCGGACAGTCTGGTCGATCTCGCGCAGATCCTTTTCGTTTTCCTTCGGAAGGATCACGGTTTTAACGCCGTGACGCAGGGCAGCCATCGTTTTTTCCTTCAGGCCGCCGATGGGCAGCACCCGACCGCGGATGGAGATCTCGCCCGTCATGGCGATGTCTCTGCGCACCGCTCGACCGGTCAGCGCCGAGACCATCGCGGTGCAGACGGTGATGCCCGCGGAGGGACCGTCCTTCGGCACTGCGCCCTCCGGGAAATGGACATGGATGTCCCTGGTTTTATAGAAATCCTGCGGGATGTTCAGCGCATCGCAGCGCGAACGGATATAGCTCATTGCCGCCTGCACCGATTCCTTCATCACGTCGCCGAGGTTGCCGGTCAGGTTCAGCTTGCCGCTGCCCTCGACGACGTTGCACTCGACCTCAAGCGTCTCGCCGCCGACGGACGTCCACGCAAGGCCGGTGACAAGACCAACGGTGTCGGAAGGTGCCAGCTTGTCCGGCATGATCTTGCGCGGGCCGAGCAGCTCGTCCAGATCTGCGCCGTGCACACTCAGGCGCTTGAGCGTTTCGTCCGAGACGAAGCGCATGGCGCACTTGCGGCAGAGGGTCGCAAGCTCGCGCTCAAGGTTACGCACGCCGGACTCGCGCGTATAGCAGGCGATGATCTCGCGGATGGCGTCGTCCGAGACGCGTACCTGCGACTTTTTCAGGCCGTGCTTTGCAAGCTGCTTCGGCAGAAGGTGCTGCTTTGCGATCATCAGCTTTTCCTCGTCCGTATACGAGCCAAGCTCGATGACCTCCATGCGGTCAAGCAACGGACGCGGGATCGTGTCGGTCGTGTTCGCCGTCGTGATGAACATACAATCGCTCAGGTCAAAGGGCAGTTCGAGATAATTGTCGCGGAAGGTCGCGTTCTGTTCGGAATCCAGCACCTCCAGCAGCGCCGCCGAGGGGTCGCCGCGGTAATCGCTGCCGAGCTTGTCGATCTCGTCGAGCAGGAGCAGCGGATTGCACGAGCCGGCCTGCGAAACGGCGTTGAGGATGCGGCCGGGCATCGCGCCAATATAGGTTCTGCGGTGCCCGCGGATCTCGGCCTCGTCATGGATGCCGCCGAGGGAGATGCGCGCGAGCTTGCGGTTCAGGGCACGCGCAATGCTCATGGCGATCGAAGTCTTACCGACGCCCGGAGGGCCGACGAGACAGATGATCTGACCGGGAAGATCGGGCGCAAGCTGCTTGACCGCGAGGATCTCCAAAATACGCTCCTTGACCTTATCCAGTCCGAAATGGTCTTCGTCGAGGATCTTTTTTGCGGCGCGTACATCAACGCGTTCCTTCGTGCGCTTGTTCCAGGGAAGCTCGAGCGCGACGTCGAGGTAATTGCGGATGACGGAGGCCTCGGACGAGCCGAAGGGCTGCTTCGACAGACGCTGGACCTCTTTTTCGAGCTTCTCCTCTACCTCCTTCGCCAGCTTCAGGCGGCGGATCTTCTCGCGGTATTCGTCGAATTCCTCCTCGTCGTCGCCCTCGCCCAGCTCGGTGCGGATCACCTTCATCTGCTCGCGCAGATAATAATCGCGCTGTCCCTTGTCGATGCTCTGCTGCGTTTTGTCCTGTAGCTGATTCTCAAGCCGGAGCACCTCAAGCTCACGCGCAAGCAGCCGGTTCGTAAGCTCCAGCCGCTGCACAGGCTGCAGCAGAGAAAGAACGCGCATTTTTTCGGTAAAATCAAAGGTGGCGGCCTGCGCCATCATATCCGCGACCTGTCCCGGATCGTTTGAGGCGAGAATGCGCAGCATCACGTCCTGCACCGGACGCTGCGAAAGGTCGGTAAACTCGTCGAAAAGCTGCGCCGCCTGCCGCATAAGCGCCGTGACCCGTGCGCTCCCCGCAGGAAAATCGGGAACCGGCACGGACTCCGTTCGGGCCGTCAAATACGGCGTTGATTGCAGACCCTCGACGAGCTTTGCGCGATATTCGCCATAGACCAGAATGCGCACGGTATCACCGGGCATTTTCAGCACCTGACGCACATGGGCAACGGTGCCGATCTTATACAGCGCGGAGAAGGACGGATCATCGTCCATAATATCCTTCTGCGTTACCAGAAAAATATGCTGGTCGCCCGACATGGCCTTGTCCAGCGCACGGATGGACTTTTCCCTCCCGACATCAAAGTGCATCGTCGTCTTGGGGAAAACCGTCAGGCCGCGCAGCGCAAGGACCGGCATACGTTCGGAAATAATGATTTCCTCCATCGGAATATCTCCTTTCTGCGGACATTTGTCCGCAATTTGAAGAAAGGGAGGGCAATGAAATTGCTCCCCCTTTCCCTCTTATACGGCGCTCTGCCGTTTCGCTTTTCGCGTAACAATGGGCTCGTCGCCGTTTTCCACGCATTCGCGTGTGATCAAAACTTTTGTAATGGACGGGTCGGAGGGGATCTCGTACATGACCTTGGTCATGACGTCCTCCAGCACCGCGCGCAGGCCTCTCGCGCCGATCTTGCGGTCGATCGCCTTCTGCGCGATCGCCTCAAGCGCCTCTTTCTCATAGTCGAGCGTAACATGATCCAGCTCCAGAAGCTTTCGGTACTGGCGGCACAGGGCGTTCTTCGGCTCGGTGAGGATCCGGACAAGATCCTCTTTTTTCAGGCTGGTGAGACTCGTGACGACGGGAAGTCTGCCGACCAGCTCCGGGATGATACCGAATTTCAGAAGATCGTGCGGCTGCACCTGCGCAAACAGTTCTCCGACATCCCTCTCCTTGCGCGATTTCAGCTCTGCGCCGAAGCCGAGGCTGGAACGGTCAACGCGCCGTTCAATGATCTTATCCAGTCCGTCGAACGCGCCGCCGCAGATAAACAGGATATTCGTTGTATCGATCTGGATGAATTCCTGCTGCGGGTGCTTTCTGCCGCCCTGCGGCGGGACATTTGCCGTTGTCCCCTCGAGGATCTTGAGCAGCGCCTGCTGCACGCCCTCGCCGGAGACGTCGCGCGTGATCGAGGTATTTTCGCTCTTTCGGGCGATCTTATCCATCTCATCAATATAGATGATACCGCGTTCTGCAAGCTCTACGTCGAAATCCGCCGCCTGCAGAAGGCGCAGCAGGATGTTTTCCACGTCCTCACCGACATAGCCTGCCTCGGTAAGGGTCGTGGCGTCCGCGATGGCAAACGGGACGTTCAGGATCTTTGCAAGGGTCTGGGCAAAGAGGGTCTTGCCGCAGCCCGTCGGCCCGATCAGAAGGATGTTGCTTTTTTGCAGCTCAACGTCCGACGAATCACCGAAATAGATGCGCTTATAGTGGTTATAGACGGCGACGGAGAGCGCGATCTTCGCCTCGTCCTGACCGATGATATAGCCATCCATATACTGCTTGATCTCTTTCGGTGTCGGCAGACGCTCCGGAGCTTCGAGCGCGTGTTCCGCCGATTCGGTTTCATACATATTCTCATGCAGCAGCGAGCTGCACAGGTCGACGCATTCGTTGCAGATGAATGCATTCGGGCCGGAGAGGATCCGCTCGACCTGCCCCTGCGTTTTGCCGCAGAAAGAGCAACGAATCAATTTTTCTGCCAAATCCTATTCTCCTTCGTTATCTCTGATAGATCACCTTGTCGACAATGCCGTAGTCCTTCGCTTCCTCTGCGGTGAGGAAGTGGTCGCGTTCACAATCGACGGCGACCTGCTCGACGGGCTTGCCGGTGTTCGCGGCGAGGATCTCATTGAGCTTGCGCTTGATCTCCAGAATGCGCTGCGCATGGATCTGAATATCCGTGACCTGACCCTGTGCGCCGCCGGAGGGCTGATGGATCATGATCTCGGCGTTCGGCAGCGCAAGCCGCTTGCCCTTTGCACCGGAGGAGAGCAGAAACGCGCCCATGGAGGCTGCCATGCCGATGCAGATCGTCGAAACGTCGCACTTGATATACTGCATCGTATCATAGATCGCAAGGCCGGCTGTGACGCTGCCGCCGGGGCTGTTGATGTAGAACTGGATGTCCTTATCGGGATCCTGCGCTTCGAGGTACAGAAGCTGCGCAACGATCAGGCTTGCGGTGGTATCATTCACTTCCTCAGACAGGAAAATGATACGGTCATTGAGCAGGCGGGAGAAAATGTCATAAGAACGCTCGCCTCTGCTGGTCTGCTCGACAACATAAGGTACCAAACTCATAGCAATGCTCCTTTCACGAAACATTTTAACCACGCCGATGGGAGATTATTCCTCGTCTTTGCTCTCTTCCTTGGCGGCGGGAGCAACGGCCACGGCGCTCTCAGCGATCAGCTTCGCAGCCTTGCGGACCTGCAGATCACCCTGCATTCCCTTGAGATCAAGGATCTCCTTGACTTTTTCGACGTCCATCTGGTAGGACTCTGCCAGACGCTTGTACTCTTCCTCGCACTCCTCGTCGGAGACCTCGATCTTCTCGGCCTCGACGACGGCGTCGAGCATCACATTGGTCTTCACGGTGTTCAGAGCGCCCGGACGGAGGCTGTTTTTGATGGAGTCCATGTTGCCGCCCATCATGTTGGCATAAGCCTCGAGGGAGGCGCCCTGTGCGCGCAGCTCATAGTCCATGCGCTCCATCTCGCGCTCCAGCTCCTCATCGACCATGCTGTCGGGGATCTCGACGGTCATGTTCTCGACGGCCTTGGCAACGGCGGCGTTCTCAAACGCGCGGTCGATGCCGGCCTGCTTCTCGGAGAGAATGCGGCTTTCGATGTCGGCGCGCAGCTCAGCCATGGTGTCAAACTCGGAAACGTCCTTGACGAACTCGTCATCCTTCTCGGGCAGAACGGTCTCCTTGACCTCGTGTACCTTGACCTTGAAAACGACCGGAGCGCCGGCCAGCTCGGTGGCGTGGTAGTTTTCCGGGAAGGTGACGTTGATGTCCTTCTCCTCGCCGGCGGTCATGCCGACGACCTGCTCCTCAAAGCCGGGAATGAAGCTGTGGGAGCCGAGCTTCAGCTCGTAGCTCTCGCCCTTGCCGCCGTCGAACGCGACGCCGTCCTTGAAGCCTTCGAAGTCGATGACAGCCGTGTCGCCTTCCTGCGCGGGACGCTCAACGGTGGAGATGCGGGCGACATTCTGCGCCATGCGGTCGATCTCGGCGTCGACCTCGCTCTGCGCGACAGCGGCGTCCGCCTTTTCGACCTCAAGGCCCTTGTACTGACCGAGGGTGACCTCAGGATAGAGGTCGGTGTCGATGGTCATGGTGACGGCGTCGTCGTCGCCAATGTTCATCGCGGAGACGGAAGGACGACCGACGGGTTTGATGTCCTGCGTCAGGACGCAGTTCTTGTAGATCTCGGGGAAGAGCTCTTCGATGGCGTCTTCATAGAAAACGTGCTTGCCGTAAGCGGCCTCAATGACCATGCGCGGTGCCTTGCCCTTGCGGAAGCCGGGCATGGTAATATCCTTGCGCACCTTGAGATAGACCTTGTTGAGGGCCGGCTCCAGCTCGGCACGGGTGATCTCGACGGTAACCTTTGCGCGGATCGCTTCTTTCTCTACGCTTTTGACATTCATTGTGTGTTTCCTCCTATGAATTGCGCCGTCCGGCGCACATTTTATACAGATAGCCGATATATTTTAACAGATGATTCGGGAAAATACAAGACATAATTTCATTATTTCAGCCGAATTGGGCAAAAATCAATGAAGTCTGCGGCACAAAGGCGAAAATCGACTCCGTCGATCACACCCTGCACGGCGAGCTTGTGGCTGTCGCTGTGCAGATGCCCGTAGCAGCAGAGGCTCACGCCGTACTGTTTGAGCAGGGCAAGGATCTCCGGGCATTCATAACCGCGGTAGCGCGGCGGATAGTGCAGGAAGCACAGCTTCTTCCCCTCGCCTGCCGCGCGAAGCGAGGTCTCCAGCCGGATCAGCTCCCGCTTGAAGATCTTGTCGTTGTGGCTGCCGACGGCGGCATCCTCCTCAAAAAACCAGCCCCGCGTTCCGCACAGGGCATAACCTTCATATTCATAGGCGTTGTTATTGAGGATGTACATTTCGGAAAACCCGTTTTCCTCGCAGAATTTGTAAAACTTCGTCGCAGTCGTCCACCAGTAGTCGTGGTTTCCCTTGAGGAGGATCTTCCTGCCGGGAATCGCGTTGATAAAGGCGAAGTCCTCCCTCGCGCCGGGCAGGTCAAGCGCCCACGAAAGATCGCCCAAGAGGACGGTCGTATCCTCCGGGCCGATGACACTCAGACCCTCGCGGAGCTTTTCGACATAGCCGCGCCAGGCGCCGCCGAAGACGTCCATCGGCTTATCCGCGCCAAAGGAAAGATGCAGATCCCCGATCGCATAAAGCGCCACCGGCAGCCCTCCTTTCAGAATAATTGCAGTAAGTTCGTGAAGAATATGCGCTCCAGCAGCGCTTCGGAATAGCCGCAGGAGGACAGATAGCGGTAAAAGGACGGATAGCTTGCCACATCGGTAAAGCCGTCCACGAGCACGTCGCAGCCGTCCAGATCGCCGCCGAGGGCGACGTGGCTTTCGCCGCAGACGCGCAAAAGATGCTCCAAATGGCGGCAGAGCGTCTCAAAGCAGGCGTTTTCGCCCAGAAACGGCGGATAGAGATTCAGTCCGACCGTGCCGCCGCTTTCTGCAATCGCACGGAGCTGATCGTCCGTCAGATTGCGCGTATAATCGAGCAGGGCGCGGGCGTTGGAATGGGACGCGAGGATCGGTTTTTGTGTTATGTCAACCAAATCCCAGAAGGCGCGCTCCCCCAGATGGCTTACGTCGATCAGAATATCGAGTGCCTGCGCCTGACGGACAAAGTCCTTTCCC
>CAMEMX010000016.1 GCA_945927915.1 uncultured Clostridia bacterium | reverse complement strand
AAATACCGACAGATTTCAACACCAATTTTACATAATACCGAAATTATTTTTTCTCTCTGCCTGTCAGGCGTCGTTTTGTTCCTGACACGACCTCGTTCTGCAGAAGCAGTAACGCGATCAGATTCGGCAGCGCCATCAGTGCGTTCAAAATGTCTGCCATGCCCCATGCCGCCGCGACCGTCAAAAAGGGACCCGCTGCAATAGCAAGCAGATACAGCACGCGATAAACATTCTGCACTCCCCTGCGCTCTCCGCACAGGTAGCGCAGGCATTGCTCTGCATAGAAGTTCCAGCCGATGATCGTTGCAAAAGCAAATAAGACAAGGCACAGCATCAGCGCAAAGGAGGACAGCTCCGGCTGCCACGGCAGCCCGACCCGCCATGCGTGATCGGTCAATTCCGCACCGGAGAGCGGAGCGCTCCATGCCCCCGTGACGACAAGGCACAGCCCCGTGATTGTGCAGATCAGGATCGTGTCAATAAACGTTCCGGTCATCGATATCAGCCCCTGCCTGACGGGATCGCGCTCATTGGAGGATGCTGCTGCAATGGGCGATGAGCCAAGCCCGGCTTCGTTGGTAAAAATGCCCCTGCCAATGCCCATTCGCACCGCATTTTTCAGCGTGATCCCCGCAGCCGCACCCAATGCCGCGCGCGGAGCGAACGCACTTTTCACGACCAGTACGACCGCGGCGGGTATCCTGCCTGCAAAGCGAACGAGAAGAACGGCGGAAAAGAGCAGATAAAGGACTGACATCATCGGGACGAGGGTCTGGCAAACATTTGCGATGCGCCTGCCGCCGCCGAGCAGCACGAGCGCCGAGGCCACGGTCACGACCGCGCCGCTGAGCACCGTAGCCCATGAAATGTCTCTTCCGCCGAGGGTAAACGCCGTACCGCTGTCAAAAAACGCGTTTACCGCCGTAGTGATGCTGTTGACCTGCGTGACCGTACCGACGCCGAGGATGCCGACCGCCGCGCCGATCGCGGCAAAGGTGACGGCGAGCCAGCGCCAGCTTTTTCCCAAGCCCTGCTCCATATAGCAAAACGGCCCGCCGAACCAGCCGTTCTTCGTTTTTCTGCGGTATCTGACGGCGAGGTAGCCCTCGGCATACTGCGTCGCCATTCCCAGAAACGCCGCGATCAGCATCCAAAGCAGCGCACCCGGGCCGCCTGTGCACAGCGCCGTCGCAACGCCGACGATGTTTCCCGTTCCGATCGTCGCGGCAAGCGCCGTGCACAGCGCCGCATAGGGCGTGATGCCGCCCCCATCCCGACTGGAAAACGCACTTCGCAGCGCAGCGCCGAGCTTTCGCAGTTGAATGCCCCGCAGTCTGACCGTAAACAGGATACCTGTGCCAAGCAGCACGACAGCAAGCGGTCCCGCCCATAAGATATCGCTCAAACGCATGAGAGCTTCTTCCATCGCACTTCTCCCCCTGTCCTCATTGGTTTACCGTATGCAAGACAAGCCAATATGATTCCACTTGTATCGTAACGAGGGTTTTTTATTTTTTTCGAATAACTCCTTTACAAACGCGGGAGAATATGCTATCATGTCCAGCGAAAAATGTAGGTTCCGCTGAAGGCCGACAGAATAGATGTTGCGTTTATACAGCGAGCCGACCGGCTTGCTGTTTTTTTAGGAGATTCTGTCGCCGACAGGATCTCTTTTTTCAATTCGCGCTGAGACACAAAAATACATTACGGAGGGAAACAATCATGAAAAGACCGAAGAAAAACGAAATACCGCAGGAAGGCATCTTGGACGCTCGCAGGTTGGGTGTTTCCAAGATGCTTCTTTTAGGCTTCCAGCATATGTTCGCGATGTTCGGCGCAACGGTTCTCGTGCCGCTGCTGACCGGCTTGAGCGTCTCGACCACCCTGCTGATGGCCGGCCTCGGCACGCTGCTGTTCCATCTCATCACCAAGGGCAAGGTTCCCGCCTTCCTCGGTTCCTCGTTTGCGTTCCTCGGCGGTTACGCGGCTGTCGCACCGATGCTCGGTGCAGATAAGAATATCCCCAACCTTGAAATGCTTCCTTACGCCTGCCTCGGCGTCGCCTGCGCCGGCCTTGTCTACCTCGTCCTCGCCGGTCTCATCAAGCTCGTCGGCGTGGATCGCGTGATCCGCTTCTTCCCTCCCGTCGTTACCGGCCCGATCATCATTGCCATCGGCTTGAGCCTGTCCGGCTCTGCCGTGACCAACTGCTCTGCCAACTGGCCGCTTGCCCTCATCGCCCTCGGCATCGTCGTTGTCTTTAATATCTGGGGCAAGGGAATGTTCAAGATCATTCCCATCCTGCTCGGCGTCCTCGGCAGCTACGCCATTGCCCTGCTCGTCGGCAACGTCTTCGGCGTAGATGCCTGGGCGATCGACTTCAGCGCAGTCGCTCAGGCTGACTGGATCGGTCTGCCCCTGCAGAAAAGCTCGACCGTGCTCGGCATCGACCCGTCCCGGACCGGCCTGATCGTCAGCTCCATCGTCGCCATCGTCCCGATCGCGCTCGCCACCATGATGGAGCACATCGGCGACATCTCCGCCATCAGCGCGACCGTCGGCAAGAACTTCATCAAAGACCCCGGCCTGCACCGCACCCTCATCGGCGACGGCCTTGCAACGACCCTTTCGGCGCTCTGCGGCGGCCCTGCCAACACCACCTACGGCGAGAACACCGGCGTGCTTGCCCTTTCCAGAGTCTATGATCCGCGCGTCATCCGCCTCGCTGCTCTGTTCGCCGTCGTTCTCTCCTTCTGCCCGAAATTCGCAGCCATCGTCAGCTCCATCCCGACTGCCATCATCGGCGGCATTTCCTTCGTCCTCTACGGCATGATCTCCGCCATCGGCGTGCGCAACGTTGTCGAGTCCAAGGTCGATTTCAGCAAGAGCCGCAACCTCATCATCGCGGCTGTGATCCTCGTCAGCGCCCTCGGCCTCGGCAGCACCGCAACCTTCCACATCGGTTCCCTGACGATCTCCCTGTCCGCCCTCGCCGTCGCGTCCATCGCAGGCATCGTGCTGAACGCGATCATCCCCGGCAAGGACTACAACTACTCCGCCGACGAGCCGAAGGACACCGGCGTCAATTTCTCTGTCGGTGCGAACTCCAAGCGTCAGGAGAAGGCAAAGAAATAATCCGTAACACAAAAACAGGACTTCACCCGGTCGTGAAGTCCTGTTTTTGTATGCAGATATCCTTAAATGTCTCGTCTGCCCTCAAGCGCGCGCAGAAGCGTCACCTCGTCAGCGTATTCGAGCTGGCTGCCGACCGGCACGCCGTAGGCAAGGCGCGTCACGCGCACCTCCATTGGGCGAAGCAGACGCGAAATGTACATCGCCGTGGCCTCGCCCTCGGTGTCGGGATTCGTCGCCATGATGACCTCACGGACGTCGCCCTTGCCCACGCGGGCAAGCAGCTCCCGGATGCAGATGTCATCCGGCCCGATGTGGTTCAGCGGAGAGATTACGCCGTGCAGCACATGGTAAACACCGGAAAATTCTCTTGCGCGCTCCATCGCGATGACGTCTTTCGGGTCTGCGACCACGCAGATCAGACCGTGGTCGCGGCCTTCGTCGTCGCAGATCGGGCAGATGTCGCGGTCTGTCAGATTCCGGCAGCACGGGCAAAGATGCACCGTCTTTTTCGCGTCGAGGATCGCGTTGGCGAATTCCTCCGCATCCTCCTGCGGCATACTCAGCAGATGGAAGGCAAGGCGCTGCGCCGTCTTGCCGCCGATGCCCGGCAGCTTTGCAAACTGTTCCGTCAGCCGCTCCAGCGCGGCGGGAAAATAGCGCATCAGAACAGCCCGCCGAGATTCAGGCCGCCCGTCAGACGGGACATATTCTGCGCCGTCTCCGCGTCAGCCTTGCGCATTGCCTCGTTGACGGCGGCAACGACCATATCCTGCAGCATTTCGACGTCGTCGGGATCGACGGCTTCGGGGTTAATGCTGAGTGAAAGGACCTCGTGCTTGCCGTTGACGCGGGCGGAGACCATACCGCCGCCGACGGTCGCCTCGTACTCTTTGGCCTCCATCTCCTCCTGCATCTTCAGCATATCCTGCTGCATCTTCTGTGCCTGCTTGATCATGTTCATGTTCATGCCGCCGCCCATTGCGCCGCGGTATCCGCCTTTTGCCATAGTAAATATCTCCTTATTATTTAAATTCCACAATATCCGGGTGCTGCTCTCCGAATGAGAGCAGTTTGTCAAATCCGCCGTTATTCTGTCGCTGCTCGCCAGGACGGGCAACGCTGACGCGGATCTTTCGTCCCGCGACTGCGCTTGCGCACTCCGCTACGGTCTGCAACACGTTCGGCTTATCGACAAAGCGTTTTGTCATGTCGTCGCGCATGGTAAGCGTCAGTTCATCGCCGCGCAGAACGCCCTTGACCGGTGAAAGGTCAGAATTTGCAAACATTCCGACCGCAGGCGGCTTAAGTGCCGTGCGCAGCCGCTCGATCAGTCCCGCCCAAAAGCTGCCGTCGGAAACGGGCGGGGCCTCCATTGGCGGTTCGTCCGGCAAAGGCGGCAGATCATCGTCGTCCCAGGGAGGAGCTTCGCTGTCAGTCTTTGGCGCGGGCGCATCGCTCTGCTGCACCACAACACCTGCGGCGAGCTTTTCCTCCACGCGGCTGATGCGCGCAAGGAGCGACTGCGTATCGGCCATAGCCTCCGGCTTACACAGCCGCAGCAGGCAAAGCTCTGCGTCGATCCTGCGGTTGGCGCTCGTGTTGAAGCCCGCAGCCGCGTCGCGCAAAAGCGACGTCATGCGCAAAAGCTCCTCGGTCGTGAACATCGACAGCAGCTCTTTGAGCTCCTTCTGCGTGCAGACACCGGAGAGCAGCCCGGCATCTTTGGAGGCCGTGCGCAGGATCAGAAGGTCGCGCGCGACGGTGCAAAGCTCGTCCAGCATGGCGCCGAGATCCTTTCCCCCGGCATATTCGCCGTTGAATACAGAAAGCGCTCTTGCCGCGTCATGTCCGCCGATGGCGCGCAGCAGCTCCGCCGTTTTTCGCTCACCCGCAAGCCCCAGCGTCCTGCATACCTGCTCGGTGTCGACCGCTCCGGTTGCTGCCGACGCGCACTGGTCGAGCAGGCTCACCGCATCGCGCATACCTCCGTCAGCCAGCCGCGCAAGATAGCTCGCTGCGTCCGGCTCGAGGTCGATCCCCTCATGATAGGCGATGTAATTCAGCCGGTCGACGATGTCCTCCGTCGTGATCCGCCGGAAGGCAAAGCGCTGGCAGCGCGAGAGAATCGTAGCAGGCACCTTATGCAGCTCCGTCGTTGCGAGGATGAACAGCAGATGCTCCGGCGGCTCCTCGATGATCTTGAGCAAAGCGTTAAACGCGCTCATCGAGAGCATATGCACCTCGTCGATGATATACACGCGCATTTTGACCTCAGAGGGCGTATAGATCGCGTCGTCGCGCAGGGCGCGGACGTTGTCAACGCCGTTGTTCGATGCCGCGTCGATCTCCAAAACGTCCATGCACGCACCGGAGGCGATGCTCTTGCACGACGGGCAGCAGTTGCAGGGGTTGCCGTCGATGGGATTCTCGCAGTTGACCGCCTTGGCGAGGATCTTTGCGCAGGTGGTCTTGCCGGTGCCCCGTGTGCCGGTAAAAAGGTAGGCGTGGCTCATGCGGTGGTGGACGATCTGATTCTTGAGCGTCAGCGTAACGGCGCTTTGACCGACCACGTCGTCGAACGTCTGCGGACGGTATTTCCGATACAACGCCTGATACATTTCATCCACCTCCTGTCGGTTACAGTATAAACGATTTTTGCAAAAAAAGCAACAAAAAACACACGGAGGCCGCAACGACCTCCGCGTGATCCGCTTCGACCCATGACAAGATCGCACACCCGCATTTGAATCTGCAACCATACCCGTTTCCCGCGCAGCCGGCTCAGAAACGGCTGACTTGCGGCACACGAACAGATCCGCTTAATGCTGCTCGGTTCCCCGCCTGACATGGTTCACGGGAGCTCGTTGCGCAAGACCGATCCCTCAACACCACTTACGCGGACAGGCGGCACAGCGCAGACCCGGGTGCGGGAGTTCATCCCTGCTGTAGCGGATTGCAGGTAACAGGGCACCGCTATCTCCCCGACTAGTGCGACCTTGTCACGGGTCGAAGCTATGTAGAATTCTTATTCCATCTCGGCGAGCTTGTCCTCGATGTAGTCCGCCAGATCGCCGATGGTTTCGAGCTTCATTTCGCCCTCCATCTCAAAATCGACGCCCAGCTCTTCCTCCATGTCCATGACCATTTCGACCATGTCCAGAGAATCGAGGTGCAGGCTCTCAAAGGTGGTGTCGCGGCTCATTTCCTCGGCGGGAATATCGAGTTGCTCGGAAAGGTAGGTTCTGATTCTCTCGTACATAATTTTTACCTCCACAGCAGTCTGTGTCTTTCTACCCATTATGATACGATTTTTTTCGCCAATGTCAAGAAAAATTTTTCTTCTGCATCAATTCAGGAAATCCTTGAGGATCTTCGAGCGAGACGGATGGCGCAGTTTGCGCAAAGCCTTGGCCTCGATCTGGCGAATACGCTCCCTCGTTACCTGGAATTCGTCGCCGACCTCCTCCAATGTGTGCATTCTGCCGTCGACGAGGCCGTAGCGCAGGCACAGCACCTTTTCCTCGCGCGGGGTCAGCGTTTTCAGCACGCCTGCAAGCTGCTCGCGCAGCATGGCGTAAGTGGCGGCATCTACGGGCTCGGAAGCATCCTCATCCTGTATGAAATCGCCGAGGTGGCTGTCGTCCTCCTCACCCACCGGGGTTTCCAGCGAGATCGGTTCCTGCGCCACGCGCATGATCTCCTCGACCTTTTCCGTGGAGATGTGCAGCCGTTTTGCGATCTCCGACGGGGTCGGGTCGCGTCCGAGATCCTGCACCAGCTCGTGTGAAGCACGCGAAACGCGGTTGATCGTCTCGACCATATGCACGGGGATGCGGATGGTTCGGGCATGGTCGGCAATGGCGCGGGAGATGGCCTGCCGGATCCACCACGTCGCGTAGGTGGAGAATTTATAGCCCTTCGTATAGTCAAACTTCCCGACTGCCTTGATAAGTCCGAGGTTTCCCTCCTGGATGAGGTCGAGCAGCGGCAGGCCGCGCCCGACATAGCGCTTCGCGATGGATACGACAAGGCGCAGATTCGCCTCGACCATCGTATTGTGCGCAGCCTCATCGCCTTCGGCAAGGCGTTTGGCGACCTCCGTCTCCTCCTCGCCCGTCAACAGCGGGATCTTGCCGATCTCCTTGAGGTACATCCGCACCGGGTCGTTCAGGCTCATCACCTCGGACATTTCCTCGGTATCGACGAGCTTTTCCTCCTCGATCAGCTCCAGATCCTCCTCGCTCGGCGCCATGTCGTCAGGCTTGGTCAGCATTTCGACGACATCCGACACGTCGATCTCGATCCCTGCCGCCTCCAGCGCGTCATAGATCATATCCGTCTGGCGTTCGTCGGCGTCGATGGAATCCAGCGCGTCGATCAGATCCTTTGAGGCAATGCGCTTGTCCTTTTTCGCCATCTCCAGAAGCTGCTTCAGCTTTTCGTTCATCTGTACATCCTTCTGCTTCTCGTCCATGCTATGTACCTCCATATCCTTTCTTCCTGCGCAGGCGCTCCTGCAGCGCCTTCAGGTCGCCGGCATCCGAAACCTGCGCTCTGCGGTGTTCCTCCGTGATGATCCTGACGCAGTCGTCGAATGCCTCGTCCGACAAGGGCGCATCCTGCTTTTGCAGCACCGATGTCAAATGAGACATCTCTGCCGGACTGAGCATCGCGGTCAGGCAGGCGGGGTTGACGTCCAGATCCTCCTGCCAGCGCTCGCGCCATGCCTCAAACACTCTGCCGAACATTTCCACGGAAAACTGCTCCGCGCTCAGCTCCTGTGCGCGGGCAAACAGGTGCGGCTCGCGTTGCAGCATCCGCACGACGCCCTCCTCTGCCATGGCCGAGCGCACGTTGTCATAGCGAAGCTCCCGGGATTTCGGCTGCCTTGCAGCGACAGCCTCAAGATCACGCTTTTCGTTCGCCTTTTTCTCCATCGCCGTGCGGCGCTTGAACGCCTTGCTGATCTCGAGCTTGATGACCTCGGGCGGAAGAGCCGCCATTTCCGCCGCTCTCGCGCCGTAGATTTCACGCTCGACGGCGGTGGAATAGGTCGAGATCAGCTCCGCAGCCTGCTTCGCAAACTCCACCTTCTGCTCGTCCGTTGCGAGATCGAACTTCATGCGCAGCGAGCGCAGGCGGTACTCCGCCTGATTTTCCGACCCTTCCAGAAGGAGCTTGAAGCGGTCGGCGCCGTACTTTTTCAGGAACTCGTCGGGGTCCTTCGCGCCCTGCATCCGCAGCACCTTCACGCGCAGGCCGGTTTTTTCCAGCATCGGGATCGCACGCTGTGTTGCGTTCTGCCCGGCTGCATCGCCGTCGTAGGTGAGCACGACCTCGTTTGTATATTTGGATAGCATATCCGCGTGCTCCTGCGTCAGCGAGGTGCCGAGCGACGCGACCGCGCAGTCAAAGCCGTACTGGTGCAGCGCGATGGCGTCCATATAGCCCTCGGTCAATATGATAAAGCCCTGCTTGCTCTTTTTGACGATGTTCATGGCAAACAGGTTCCGCCGTTTGTTGAAGATCGCCGTCTCCGGCGAATTCAGGTATTTCGGCGTCGAATCGTCCATGACACGGCCGCCGAAGCCAATCACATTTCCGCGCACGTCAATGATCGGGAACATCAGGCGATTGCGGAAGCGGTCATAAAACGTGCCTTTTTCGCGGTTTTGCAGGACGAGTCCGGCTTCATAGAGCTCTTCCTTTGTATAACCCCTGGCCGTCATCGCGTTGAGCAGCGCATCCCACGCGTTCGGCGCGTAGCCAAGCCCGAACCGCATCACAGTCGAGCCGGAAAGGCCGCGTTTGGCAATATACGCGCGAGCCTCTTCCGCAGCAGGCGTTTTCAGCCTCTCGTTAAAGAAGCGTGCGCTCTCCTTGCAAAGCGCCCAGAGGCGCTCTTTTTTCTTATACTGTGATTGATTCGCGCCATCTTCCGGCACCTCAAGCCCGGCACGCTTCGCAAGAAAACGCACCGCATCAGGATAGCCGAGGTTTTCGATCTCCATGATGAAGTTGATGACGCCGCCGCCCTTGTGGCAGCCGAAGCAGTAATAGATGCCCTTTTCGGGCGCGACCGAGAAGGACGCGGTCTTTTCCCCGTGGAAGGGGCACAGCCCAAAGAGGTTGCTGCCCTTGCGCGTCAGGGCGACATACTGCCCGACCACATCCTCGATCGGATTGCGGTTATTCAGTTCGTCCAGAAACGCCTGAGGAAACGCCATCTTTCCTTCTCCTTCCTATCCTCTCACCTGCCACGCCGTGGGGATGAACAGCTCGTCGTATTTGTACATGGCGTATTTATCCGTCATGCCCGCGATATAGTCGCAGACGACGCGCTCCATGCCCTCAAAGTCGATCTGCGGCTGGAAATCCAGTGGGATCGCCTCCGGGTGCTTGATGTAGTATTCGTAAAGCTGCTGCAAGATCCGCCGCGCCTTGACCTCCTCGCCCTTGGCGACGGGGTTCTTGTAAACGCGGTCGAACATGAAATTGCGCAGCGCCTCCATCGTCCGCTCGATCTCCGGCGTCATGCCCAGCTCACCCGTATCCAGCGAGTGAAAGATCATGTCCGTCACGAGCGAATTGATGCGGTCGCGGTGATCCGTGCCTAAAACATCGGAGATTTCCCTGGGAATGTCCGCGTTGGTCAGGATGCCCGCACGCATGGCGTCGTCGATGTCGTGGTTGATGTAGGCGATCTGGTCGGCCTTGCGGACGATCTGCCCCTCCAGCGTCTCCGGCAGTCGGCTTGAGCGCGTGTGACCGAGGATGCCCATGCGCACCTCATAGGTCAGATTCAGGCCCTGGCCGTTCTTTTCGAGGAAATCCACCACGCGCAGCGATTGCTCGTTGTGACGAAACGGCTTTCCCATGACCTCCGACAGCGCGACCTCGCCCGCGTGACCGAAGGGCGTGTGACCGAGGTCGTGGCCAAAGGCGATCGCCTCGGCAAGATCCTCGTTCAGGCGCAGCGCCCGTGTGATCGTTCTGGCGATTCGCGCGACCTCCAGGGTGTGCGTCATGCGCGTGCGGTAATGGTCGCCCTCCGGCTGCAAAAAGACCTGCGTCTTGTGCATCAGGCGGCGGAAGGATTTGCTGTGCAGAATACGGTCGGAATCGCGCTGATAGCAGGTGCGCACATCGTTTTCCGTCTCGGCCTCCCGGCGCGGACGTCCGCGCGAGGCGTCGGAAAACTGCGCTTTCTCCGAAAGCCAGAGATGCTCCTCCTGTTCAAGGCGTTCTCTGATCGTCATAGCGTTTCCTCCTTTTAGATTGGGAAATCGCGGTATTCGCTGTCTCCGACGAGGCCCTCGATCGTTCCGGCGGAGACGTCAAACACCCGCGCGAGAAACGGCTGCGTCTGCGCCTCCGGCAGCAGCAGGTCGAAGCTGACGTCCGCACCGAAGTCGGTGTCCTTGATGATGCCGCCGTAAGCGGCAATTTCGAGCCTGATCCGCTCGTACCAGCTATACGGGCACGGCAGATAGACGTTCGTCCAGACGCGCTTCATGGAGCGACCGGCGGCATCCAACGCGATCTTGACGCCGTGCGCATAGGCCCGCACCAGACCGCCGGCGCCGAGCAGAATCCCGCCGAAATAGCGCGTCACGACGCAGGTCACATTGAAAAGTCCCTCGCGCTGCAGCACCTGCAAGACGGGCATTCCCGCCGTGCCGCCCGGCTCTCCGTCGTCGGAAAAGCGCGTCGCGCCGTCTTTTATGATATACGCATACACATTATGTGTCGCGTCCCAGTATTTTTCGCGCATCTGCTTCAGGCGCGCGAGCGCCTCCTCCTCCGTCTCGGTGCGGAAAACATGACCGATAAACCGCGACCGCCGCTCGATGAATTCGGCGTCGGCATCCTTTGTCGGCACCAGATATTCGGTCATGCTTCTTGCTCCTTTACAAAGCGGCGCAGCTTTCCGTAGAGCGTCTCGGAGCAGATCGTCTCGACCTCGATCCCCTGCGCGGTATAGTCGGTTTTGAGCACCTGCGCCTGATCGTGCAGCAGCTCCAGCGCGCCGGCCTCGCCATAGGGCAGCAAGAGCGTCACATGGTGGAGTTTCCCGAGCAGAACGGATTCAATGCAGGAAAGCAGCGCGTCCAGCCCGACGCCGTTTCTGGCGCAGGTCGTCACGCAGCGCTCGCCGATCGGGCAGAGGTTCGGATCGTCCAGAAGGTCAGCCTTATTGTAGCAGCGGATGACCGGCACGTCGGGCTTGGCGAGCTTTTCGATCAGCCGCTCGACGACCTCAATATGCGCCTGCCGCTGCGGGTCGGACGCGTCGATGACATGGATCAGGAGGTCGGCGTATTCCAGCTCCTCCAGCGTCGCCTTGAACGCCTCAACAAGGTGATGCGGCAGCTTGGCGATAAAGCCGACGGTGTCGGAAAGCAGGACCTCCAGATGGTCGGAGATCCTGAGCCGCCTGGTGGTCGTGTCCAGCGTGTCAAACAGGCGGTTGTTGGCGGGAATGCCAGCGTCGGTCAGTTGGTTGAGCAGGGTCGATTTGCCCGCGTTCGTATAGCCGACCAGCGCAACGACCGGCACGGCGTTCTTGATCCTGCGCTCGCGCTGCACGGCACGCACCTTGCGCACCTCGGCAAGCTCCTGCTGCAGGCGGTTGATGCGCTCGCGGATGTGGCGGCGGTCCGTCTCGAGCTTCGTCTCGCCGGGGCCGCGTGTGCCGATGCCGCCGCCGAGGCGGGACATCGACTTGCCCATGCCGGACAGCTTCGGCAGCAGATATTGATACTGCGCCAGCTCGACCTGCAGACGGCCCTCCGCCGTCTTGGCGCGCTGTGCAAAAATGTCGAGGATCAGCGCGCTGCGGTCGAGCACGGTCACGCCCGTGATTTCCTCCAGCGCACGGATCTGCGAGGGCGAAAGGTCGTTGTCAAAAATGACCATATTGGCCTCGGTCGTTTGCAGCAGGTCGCACAGCTCCTGTGCCTTGCCCTCGCCGATAAAGCTGTGCGGATCGGGCGCATGGCGGTTTTGCAGCACCTTGGCGACGCAGGAGCCGCCCGCAGTCTCCAAAAGCGCCTCCAGCTCGTCCAGTGTTTCATAGGTGGCGGTGTCCTCTTTTTTGAAGCAGTCGGCATTCAGCCCGACCAGAACCGCCTTCTCGCAAAGCATACGCTCGTTATTTTCCATTTGTATCTCCCATAATTCAACAAATAATGAAAAAAGTCCGCACCGATACGATGCAGACTTTACTCATTACTTCAGGCCAAACTTCTTGTTGAAGCGGTCAACGCGTCCGCCGGTGTCAACCAGCTTTTGCTTGCCGGTATAGAAAGGGTGGCACTTGGAGCAAATTTCGACCTTAATGTCCTTCTTGGTGGAACCGGTCGCAATGACCTCACCACAAGCACAGCGGATCGTCGTCTGTTCGTACTTCGGATGGATACCTTCCTTCATCGCTTTCACCTCTTTCTTCTCGTCGTAAAAGGGCACAGTCTGCCCCTTATTTTTTCAATGCCCAGATATATTAACACACTTCCTTCTGAAATGCAAGTCTTTTTTTCAGTTTTTTCTGAAATCAGGTCGAATGCTGCCCTGTCATTCTGTAAGACGCCTGCCGCCAAAGGCGGCTCAACACTATATGAAATGAAAACGTCGCATTTTTCGCGGAAAGCGCGTTGACAAGGCGTGTTGATTTTTGTATAATAGCCATAGAATTCGTGGAAATTGGCTTTCACGGGTTCCTGCATAAATTTGTCAATTTTTTGCGTTCCGTCGGAGCGCAACGGAAAGGATTTTTGCAATGATTTACACAACAGAAGTACAGCATATGTGTCCGGTTGCAAAGGGCGCATACCATGGCCCGGCTCCCATCCCCGAAGAGGGCAAGTGGGTGCAGGCGAAGCAGATCAGCGACATCTCCGGCTTTACGCACGGTGTCGGCTGGTGCGCTCCGCAGCAGGGCGCCTGCAAGCTGACGCTCAACGTCAAGGACGGCATCATCGAAGAAGCCCTCGTCGAGACGCTCGGCTGCTCCGGCATGACGCATTCGGCCGCCATGGCCTCCGAGATCCTCATCGGCAAGACGCTGCTTGAGGCGCTCAACACCGACCTCGTCTGCGACGCCATCAACACCGCCATGCGCGAGCTGTTCCTCCAGATCGTCTATGGCCGCACACAGAGCGCGTTCTCCGAGAACGGCCTCGCCGTCGGCGCATCTCTCGAAGACCTCGGCAAGGGCCTGCGCAGCCAGGTCGGCACGATGTTCGCCACCAAGGAAAAGGGCCCGCGCTACCTCGAAATGGCTGAGGGCTACTGCACCCGCGTCGCACTGAACAAGGACGATGAGATCATCGGCTACGAGTTCGTCAATCTCGGCAAGATGATGGACTTCATCAAGAAGGGCGACGACGCCAACGTCGCGCTCGAAAAAGCCAAGGGTCACTACGGCCAGTTCGACAACGCCGCCAAGTACATCGACCCGCGTCACGAGTAAGATTAGGAGGAACACACAATGGCTTTGTTTGAAAGTTACGAAAGAAGAATCGACAAAATCAACGGTGTCCTCGCACAGTACGGCATCGGCTCCGTTGAAGAGTGCAGAGAGATCTGCAAGGAAAAGGGCTTCGACCCCTACGAGATCACCAAGGGCATCCAGCCCATCTGCTTTGAGAACGCCTGCTGGGCTTACTGCGTCGGCGCTGCCATCGCCATCAAGTCCGGCGCCAAGACCGCTGCGGACGCTGCCGAGGCCATCGGCATCGGCCTGCAGGCCTTCTGCATCGACGGCTCCGTCGCCG
>CAMEMX010000015.1 GCA_945927915.1 uncultured Clostridia bacterium | reverse complement strand
CCGCATCCGCGCCTGTTACGCCTGCTGCGTCCGCACCTGTCGCCGCCGATCCCGCACCCACGCCCGTTTCAGTAACGCCGCCCGCGCAGGACGCGGAAAAGCTCAAAAAGGGCGAAGCCGAGGCCAGCGCCGCCGAGATCTCGCAGGAGATCGAGCGCGGTGCGGAGGCTCTCACGCAGGAATACACCTTCCCGCCCATCTCCCTGCTCGCGCTGCGCAAGCAGGGCATGGTCGACGCAACAGCCGAAATGCGCGAAAACACGACCCGTCTTGCCGATACCCTCAAGAGCTTCGGCATCGAGCCGCATATCGTCAATGTCATTCGCGGCCCGTCCGTCACGCGCTATGAGCTGGAGCTGGACCGCGGCGTCAAGCTCTCCAAGATCACCAACCTCGCCGACGACATCGCCCTTTCGCTGGGCGCGACCGGCGTGCGTATCTCCGCCATTCCCGACAAGATCTCCGTCGTCGGCATCGAGGTGCCGAACAAGACCGTCAACACCGTCTATGCCCGCGAGGTCATTGACTCTGTCGCGTTCAAAAACAGCAAGTCGAAGATCTCCTTTGCCGTCGGCAAGGACATCAGCGGCAACTGCATCGTCGGCGACATCGCCAGGCTGCCGCATATGCTCATCGCCGGTACGACCGGTTCCGGCAAGTCGGTGTGCATGAACACGCTGATCCTGTCGCTTCTTTACAAGGCGAAGCCCGACGAGGTCAAGCTCATCATGGTCGACCCGAAGATGGTCGAGCTGGGCGTCTACAATGGCATCCCGCACCTGCTCATCCCCGTCGTGACCGACCCGAAGAAGGCCGCCGGCGCCCTGCAATGGACGGTGACGGAGATGATGCGCCGCTACCGCCTCATGTCCGAGGAGGGCGTGCGCGACCTTGAATCGTATAACAAAGCGGTCTTCAACGACCCCGATCAGGAGCCGATGCCGCAGATCGTTGTCGTCATCGACGAGCTTGCCGACCTCATGCTTGTGGCGGCAAAGGAAGTCGAAGAATCCATCTGCCGCATTGCGCAGATGGGCCGCGCATCCGGCATCCATCTGGTCATCGCGACGCAGCGTCCCTCCGCCGACGTCATCACCGGTCTGATGAAGGCGAACATCCCGTCGAGAATCGCGTTTGCCGTCTCGTCGTCGATGGAATCGCGCATCATTCTCGATACGCAGGGCGCGGAAAAGCTCGTTGGCAAGGGCGATATGCTCTTTGCCCCGCTCGGTCAGGGCAAGCCCAAGCGCGTGCAGGGCTGCTACATCTCTGATGACGAGGTGCAGGCCGTTGTCAACGCGATCAAGGCGCAGTCCGCCAGCGAATACTCTGAGGAGGTCATGGAGCAGATCGAAAAACGTGCCGAGCAGAGCGGCAAGGGCGGCAGCGCCCCCGCCGCGGGCGACCGCGCAGGCGGCGAAGCTGTCGGCGACGAGCTGCTCCCGGCCGCTGTCGAGGTCATCCTGGAAACGGGACAGGCCTCCGTCTCCATGCTCCAGCGCCGTCTGAAGCTTGGTTATGCCCGCGCCGCGCGTATCGTTGACGAGATGGAGGAACGCGGAATCGTCGGCCCGTTCGAGGGCGCAAAGCCGCGCCAGCTTCTCATCACGCGCGAGCAGTGGCAGCAGATGCTCGACGGAACATACGAGCCGAACCCGCCCGTGGAGGACGAGCTTCCCTGATGGTTTGTATCCGCGCTTGCACGGTGCAAAAATAAATTTGCGTTGCATCCGAAGAATCGGAGCGACAGCAGGAGGTAATCATTTTGAATCACAGCAAAATCAACCGCATGGTGGGCATCGCCCTCCTTGCAGCCGTCGTGGTCGTGCTGCAGCTGCTTGCAGGCATGATCAGGATCGGACCCTTTTCCATCACCCTGACGCTGATCCCCATTGTTATCGGCGCCGCCTTCTACGGGCCCACGGCAGGCTCTATTCTCGGCACTGTCTTCGGCATCGTTGTCTACATTGCCTGTGTCAACGGCACCGACGTCGGCGGGAACATGGTTTACGTCGCGAATCCGTTCCTTTGCTTCCTCGTAGTCATCGGCAAGGGTGCGCTCTCCGGCCTTTGTGCCGGCTTGGTCTACCGCGCCGTAACAAAGAATCACGACAGCACGGAGCGAAGCTTTGTCGGCGTTCTGCTTGCAGCCATTACCGCCCCCGTGGTGAATACCGGTGTCTTCTGTGCGGGAATGCTGCTTTTCTTCCGCGAGACATTGCAGACGTGGGCAGCCGGCTCCGAGCTGTTCAATTACATCATTTTCGGCCTGACCGGCGTAAATTTCCTTATCGAGCTGGGCATCAATGTTGTCTTTAGCCCGGCTATCGTTACGATCATCCGCGCAGTCAGAAAGAGCAGAGCCTGATCTGCACACAATACGAGCACCGTCGCTTTTGCGGCGGTGCTTTTCTTTGCATATTGACCCATGGCGGGCGCATAGATTGAAGCGGGAGTGAACACGAATGACGGATGAAGTAAGACAGGCTTTGCAGATCCTGCCGCAGCGCCTGCGGCAGACGGTCGGACAGGCACCGCAGGCAAACGCATTGGAGGAAGTCCGCCTGCGCAGCGGAACGGCGGTGCGCCTCTTTGCAAACGGAAAGGAAATCGCGCTGCCACGCGAATGCGTCACGCAGGAGCTGCTGCGCGATGTCCTGAGCGCAGCGACGGAGCATTCGCTCTATGCCGCGCAGGGCACGATGCGTCAGGGCTTTATCACCCTCGCCGGAGGGCACCGCCTCGGCCTGTGCGGCACCGCGGTCGAGAAGGACGGGCAGGTGACGACCCTGCGCGACATCTCCTCGATGAATCTGCGCATCGCAACGCAGCGCTTCGGCTGCGCCGACCGCGCGGCGGATTATCTCTGGACGCATCCGGCGTCGAGCCTCATCATCGGCCCGCCTGCACGGGGGAAGACGACCCTGCTGCGCGATCTGATCCGGCAGATCTCCGACCGTTTCCTCTGGCGCGTGTGTGTTGTGGACGAGCGGTTCGAGCTGGCCTGCTGCCAAAACGGGCAGCCTCAGCTTCGAATCGGCGCACATACGGACGTCCTGAGCGGCGTTGGCAAGCGACTCGGCATCGAGATGCTCCTGCGAACGATGAACCCGCAGTGGATCGCCCTCGACGAGATCACCGCAGAGGAGGACGTAGAGGCCATCGTTCGCGCCTCCTATTGCGGCGTGCGCTTTCTTGCGACAGCACACGCAGCAAGCGCAGACGAGCTTTTGCAGCGCCCGGTCTATCAAAAGCTCCTGCAGGCGAAGGTATTCGTAAATCTCCTGACGCTCCTGCCGAGTCGGGAAGTACGGACAGAAAGGATGTAGAATATGCTGAAAATCATCGGTGTTTGTCTGATACTCTGCGGAGCCGGCGGCTTCGGCGTGGCAAAGGCAATGCAGTTTTACCGCCAGCTCCGACAGCTCCGCGATTGCGTCAGCGCGCTGGAGATTCTCAAATGCGAACTGAATTACACGCTCATGCCCCTGCCGCGCATCTGCCGCGAGACCGCGTCGCGCGTCAAAGCGCCGGTCGCGCAGCTATTGTCGCTGTATGCCAATAAGCTCGACAATGAGCTGCCGCGCACGAAGGCGGCAGCGCAGGCCATCGAGGAAACACGCGGCCTCACGCTGCCGTCCGACGCCCAGCTTGCGCTGCTGGAGCTGCTTGAGGGGCTTGGACGGTACGATCTCGACGGTGAAAACCGCCTGTTGCAGATGAGCACGCACCGCCTGAACGCCGCGCTGGAGCGCATCGAAAAGGAGAAAAAGCCGCTCGCCAGAGGCTATGCCGCCCTCGGCCTCTGCACGGGGCTTGCCCTTGTGATTCTTCTGGTATAAGCGATGGAGATCGATCTGATTTTTAAGATCGCGGCGGTCGGCATCATTGTCTCGATCCTCAACCAGGTGCTCGTCCGCTCCGGGCGGGAGGAGCAGGCGACGATGACGACGCTCGCGGGGTTGGTTGTGGTGCTGCTGATCGTGGTGCAAAAGGTCGCGCAGCTTTTCGATCTCGTCAAGAACCTGTTTGATTTCTGATGGAGCTGTTTTTGCAGGCGGCTGCGGTCGCGCTTGTCACGGTCATTCTGACCGCGATGCTGAAAAAAAGCAGCGGTGAGCTTGCGCTGCTTTTGACGCTTGCGGCGTGTGTGCTGATCGGCGTGTTTTTCCTGCGTCTTGCTGAACCGGTCGTGGAGTTTTTGTCAAAGCTGCGCGATCTCGCGGGCCTGGACAAAGCGCTGATGACGCCGATGCTCAAAACGATCGGCATCGGCATCCTGACGCAGATCAGCGCGACTGTCTGCGCGGACGCGGGCGAAAACGCCATTGCCCGTCTGGTCGAGGTCTGCGGCAGCGTGCTGGCGCTGTATGTCGCCCTGCCGCTTTTGGAGGCGGTGCTGGACATGGTGGAACAAATGAGCGGAGGCTGAAATGCGGCGGATCATAGTATTGCTCGTGCTTGCTTTCCTCTTGACGGCGAGCGCAAGTGCGGAGGACGAGACCGGCATCGACACGGACGTCTTGGAGGACGGGCTGTCCGCGCAGGCAGGCGAGCTGATGCCTGAAGTTTCACCCAATGAGCAAAGCGGCTTCTGGGACGGCGTGAAAACGGTCTTTTTCAACGCGTTCGGAAAAACCGGCGAGAGCCTGCGCAGCGGTCTTCGCCTCTGCGCGATCCTAATCGCCATCTCCACGCTCTGCGCTGTTGTCGAGCTGACACCAGCAGGGAAGCACAGCGGCGCGATCTCGGTCGCCGGAGCGCTGGGGATCTCCGCCGCGGTGGTCGGCACGTTTCAGACGATGGTGTCCCTTGCCGTAACCACCGTGCAGGAGGTCTCCGCCTACGCAGCCTGCTTTCTGCCCGTGATGGCCTCGGCAGCGGCGATGAGCGGCAGCGTCACTGCCTCGACTGCGCTCTACGCCGGAACAGTCGTCTTTGTCGAGGTGCTCCTGCAGCTCATTTCGCGGCTGCTCGTGCCCGGCGTGTTCTTTTTCCTTGCCGTTTCCACGGCAGAGGCAGCGCTTTCCAGCGACACGCTTGCTGAGATCCGCGAGTTTATCGGCTGGCTGATCTCCAAAAGCCTGCGGATCGTTCTGTACCTCTTTCTCGCCTATATGACGCTCACGGGTGTGATCACCGGCGCAGCAGACGCAGCCGCCGTCAAGGCCACCAAGGCTGCCGTCTCCGGCATGATCCCGGTGGTCGGCAGCATCATCTCCGATGCCTCGGAGACGCTTCTGGCAAGCGCGTCGCTGCTCAAAAGCTCCGTCGGCGTATTCGGCATGATCGCCGTGCTCGCAACGTGCCTGCTGCCGTTTCTGCGCGTCGGCATTCAATACCTGCTTCTGAAGGTCACGGCTGCGGTCAGCGGGACTGTCGGCATCAAGAGCCATGTGAAGCTGTTAAAGAACTGCGCGAGCGCGATGGGGTATCTGCTCGCCATGTGCGGCACGAGCGGCCTGCTGCTTTTGATCTCCTCGGTATGCTTTATGAAGGTGGTGGTTTGATGGGCGCAGTTCGGGAATACCTGCTCCGCCTTGTGGCGGTGTGTATGCTCGCGGCGCTGGCGGCGGTGCTTGTGCGTTCGTCTCCGGCGAGCAGGATCGTCCGGCTGATCGGCGGAGTTTTGGTACTGCTCGTCGCAGTATCGCCGCTGCTTTCGATCGACACGCAGCAGCTTTCCCGCAGGCTTGAGCAGATTTGCACGGAGCATTCCTTCGATACCTCAGCCGTAGAGGAAAACACGCGAGCCGCACTCGCATCGCACATAAAGCGGACAACCGAGACATACATTGAAAGCAAAGCGGCGTCCCTCGGCGCCGCCATTCAGGCCAGGGTCATCGTCAGCGACGACGAGCAGCCGGTGCCGGAGCGCGTGACGGTCATCGGCACGCTCACAGCGGAGCAGACGCTCGCGCTGCGGCAATACCTGACCGAATCGCTCGGCATCGCGCCGGAAAAACAGGAGTGGAAGCTGTATGGGATCTCTGAGTGAGCTGACAGGGAAGCTCGGCAAAGGGCTGAAAAAGTACAAATACGCCGTATTGGTGCTGCTTTTGGGCGTCGCGCTGCTGCTGCTTCCGGGCAGAAAGGCGACGCAGACGCAGGAGACCGCCGCGACGCAGAGCACCGCGCAGGACGACGACGCCTATGCCGCCATGATGGAGCAGCGCCTGACGGATATGCTCTCAAAAATCGACGGCGCAGGCAGGGTAGAGGTGATGCTCACCCTGCGCACCGGCAGCCGCACCAGATTTCAGACGGACACCCAGACCTCCGAGGACACCGGCGCGGAGGAGACCCGCAGGAGCGAGGAACGAAAAACGGTGATTTTGTCCGAGGGCAGCGCATACGATAAAGCGGCGGTGTCCGCCGTGGACTACCCGCTCTTTCAGGGAGCGCTCATCGTCAGCGAAGGTGCGGACGCCGCTTCGGTCAGGCTCGCGCTGACGCAGGCCGTCGCCGCGCTCACCGGCTTGAGCAGCGACCAGATCACAGTTGTCAAAATGAAGTAATGGAGGAATCGCAATGAAAACATGGAAACGCAACGCAGTGATTGCCGGCGTGCTGGTCGTGGTATGCGCGGGCATCTACCTCAACTGGCTCTACAGCGGCAGCACCCCGGAGCTGACGCAGACCCTCGACGCCGATAAGGTGCTGGGTGAGGCGACACTCGTGCTCAACGACACGACGCAGCTCGATCCTGCCACTCCGGTCAGCAGCACGTCCGACAGCACGGAGCATTTCGCGCAGATGCGCCTGTCGCGCCAGACCGCCAGGGACGAGGCCGTCACGCTCCTGCAGGAGACGATCGCCTATGCCGAGGGGGCTGACACGTCCGAAACGAGCCGCAAGCTTGAGCGCATCGTCGCGGATGCCCTGTCTGAATCGCAGATCGAAAGCCTTGTCATTGCCAAGGGCTATACCGACTGCGTCGCCTACATCAGCGACGACGGCATCTCGCTGGCCGTGGCCGCGCCGGAGGAGGGTCTGACGCAGAATGACGTTTCGCTCCTTGCGGACATCATCATGTCGCAAACGGATTACAAACTTTCCGATATTCATATTGTCGGCGTGGAATAAAGGTATTGTTTTTTACGAAAAATGTGATAGAATAGAGTGGAACAAAAACAGAAGGGAAGTCATGACAATGGCAGAAAATAAAGAGTATCTCGTGCAGGAACAGGAAAACGGCAGCATTCTCATCTCTGAGGAGGTCATCGCCTCCATCGCGGCGCTTGCCGTCCGTGAGGTCGAGGGCGTTTTCGGCCTGAGCGTTACGCAGACGCTCGATCTTTCCAACATCCTCGGCAAAAAGAATCTCCGCAAGGGCATCCGCGTCGTCATCACCGACGAGGGCGTGGAGATCGCGTGCAACCTCATCGTCAAAATGGGCTGCGCGGTCATGACCGTCGCCAAAGCTGTGCAGGAGGCCATCACCGAGGAAGTCACGTCGATGACCGGCACGCGTCCGCTGCGCGTAAATGTCAACGTCTGCGGCGTCGCCGTTCCGAAGACCGCCGAGAAGTAAAAATGCTTTCGTTCGGGGTGCTGCTTTGCCGGCACCCCTGATCCTCTGATACATAAGGAGATGCCTATGACACGCTCAAATGCAAGAGAACTCGCCGCTCACCTCATCTATGAACTGGACTATACGGACGAAACACCCGCACAGGCTATTGAATCGCGCATGGAGCGCGGCTATTACGCCGCCCTTGCCGAGGAAAACGAGGTCTACGCCGAACGTCCGAGTAAGAAGCAGATGAACTATATCACCGCCTGCGTCACCGGCGTCGCCGAGCACGCTGCGGAGCTTGACGCGCTGATCTCCAAGTTCTCCGTCGGCTGGAATCTGCACCGCATCTCCCGCTTTACCAAGGCGGCGCTGCGCCTTGCCATGTTTGAGATCCTCTATGTGGAGGACGTTCCCACGGGCGTTGCGATCAACGAGTGCGTCGAGCTGACGCGCAAATACGAGGACGCCGAGGTCGTCTCCTTCGTCAACGGCATTCTCGGCTCCTTTGCCCGCTCGCTGAAGGAGGAGCCGCAATGACGGTTCTGGCCTTCGACACGAGCAACTACACCACCTCGGTCGCCGTTTTTGACGGGGAACAGGGGCACAATGTCTCCCGCCTTTTAGACGTGGAGCAGGGCAGCCTCGGCCTTCGCCAGAGCGACGCCCTCTTCGCCCATGTAAAACGCCTGCCGGAACTGACCGACAGGCTGTTTTCGGATATTGGCGCGGTTCCGATCGACGCCATCGGCGTCAGCACGCGGCCTCGCGCGGTGGAGGGCTCGTATATGCCGTGCTTTCTGGCGGGTGAGTCGCAGGCGCGGGTGCTTGCCGCTGCGCTGGGCGTGCCGGTCTATCCGTTTTCCCACCAGCAGGGGCACATCGCCGCTTCTCTGTTTTCCTCGGAGCACATGGACCTGATGGAAAAGCCGCATCTTGCCTGGCACCTCTCCGGCGGCACGACGGAGCTTTTGTACGTCACGCCGGAGGGCGTAAACGTCCACGCTGAGCGCATCGGCGGCACGACGGACATCTCTGCCGGTCAGCTCATCGACCGCACCGGCAAGCTCCTCGGCCTGCCGTTTCCCGCAGGGAAGCACCTTGATGCCTTGAGCGCCGGCGCAGCGGACAGGCAGACCTTCCGCGTTAAGGTACACGACACGGAGTTTTCGCTCTCCGGCGTGCAGAATAAGGTCGAGCAGTATCACGCGGGCAACGCCGCCGAGACCGCCGCCTACGCGCTGCGCTGTCTGATCGGCGCGATCGTCACGGCCACGAAAAACGCGCTGCGCGAATATCCGGTCGAGGCCGTCGTATTTGCCGGCGGCGTGGCCTCGAATTCGATGCTGCGCAGCGCGTGTGCGGGACTGCCTGCCGTTTTCTGCCCACCGCAATATGCAACCGACAATGCGCTCGGCACGGCGGTGCTGACATGGAGGGCACATCATGCAGCAGGTCTATGAAGTATCCCAGATCAACGAATATCTCAAGCTGCGCTTTGAGGAGGACGAGTTTCTCTCCGACCTGCTCATTCGCGGCGAGATCAGCAATTATAAGCTCTATCCGTCGGGGCATCACTATTTCTCCCTGAAGGACGCAGGCGGTGCGATCCGCTGCGTCATGTTCAAGGGCAACGCCTTCCGTCTGCGCTTCCGTCCGGAAAACGGCATGAAGGTCATCGCGGGCGGGCGTGTCTCCGTCTTTCCGCGTGACGGCGCGTACCAGCTCTATTGCACCAGCCTGACGCCGGACGGCGTGGGCGATCTGCACGTCGCCTTTGAGCAGCTCAAGGCGCGGCTACAGGCCGAGGGGCTGTTCGCCGCCGAACGGAAGAAGCCCCTGCCGCGTTTTCCGCACCGCATTGCGATCATCACGTCCTCCGCGGGCGCCGCGCTGCGCGATATGCTGCGCATTTTGCGCAAGCGCTATCCGCTGTCGGAGGTCAAGCTGCTTGCCGTGCGCGTGCAGGGCGCCGAAGCCCCCGCCGAGATCGCCGGCGCCATCCGTTACGCCAATCGCTACCGCGTTGCCGATCTCATCATCACCGGGCGCGGCGGCGGTTCGATCGAGGATCTGTGGGCGTTTAACGACGAGCGTGTCGCCTACGCCATCGCGCAGTCCGAGATCCCGGTCATCTCCGCCGTCGGGCATGAGCCGGATGTGACGATCTCCGATTTTGTCGCCGATCTGCGGGCGGCAACGCCCTCGAACGCGGCGGAGCTCGCCGTGCCCGACCAGACCGAGCTGCGGCAGGCGATTGCAGCGAAGCAGGCGATGCTGCTGACGCTCATTTCCAGGCGGCTCAAGCAGGAGCGGCAGCGCGTGAGCGCCCTCGCGCAGTCGCGCAGCCTGACAGACCCCAACAACTATCTCAACGACCGCCGCATGGCGCTCGACTATACCCACCGCAGGCTTTGCGCCGCGTCCGCAGCGCTGCTCAATACCAACCGCGAGCGCTTTGTGCGTCTGGCGTCTAAGCTCGATGCCATGAGCCCGCTGAAGGTGCTCTCCCGCGGCTACTCCATGGCGCTCGATGAAAAGGGCAGGCTCGTAAAAACCATCCATGCCGTCTCGGTCGGCGAAAGATTGACGGTCAGCCTTGCAGACGGCAAGGCGGTCACCGAAGTTCGGGAGGTTATCGAATGAAACAGGAATCGCAGACATTTGAGCAGTCTCTGACGCGTCTGGAGCAGATCGTCAAGCAGATGGAGCGCGGCGACGTGCCGCTGGAGCAGGCGCTTGCGCTGTTTGAAGAGGGGACAGGGCTTGTCTCCTCCTGCACAAAGCTCCTCGATGAAGCGGAGCTGAAGGTCGTCCAGCTCACGAAGGGTGCCGACGGCACCCCGCAGGAAACGGAGTTTACTGATGAACAATGATATGAAACGGTACGTCGCAAACATTGAGGAGTATTTGCACGAGTGCTTCCTGTCGGACGCGCCGCAGAAGGTGCTCTTTGAGGCGATGCGCTACAGCCTTCTTGCAGGCGGTAAGCGGCTGCGTCCCGTGCTGACGCAGGCGTTTTGCGAGCTTTGCGGCGGCAAAGCCGAACAGGCGCTACCCTTTGCCGCAGCGGTCGAGATGGTGCATACCTATAGCCTCATCCACGATGACCTGCCCTGCATGGACAACGACGACTTCCGCCGTGGCAAGCCGACCAACCACCGCGTCTACGGCGAGGCAAAGGCCATTTTGGCGGGAGACGCCCTGCTCACCGCGGCGTTTTCTCACCTCGCGTCGGCACAGCTTCTCACGCAGCAGGTCGTGCAGGCTGTAAGCGTGCTTTCTCAGTGCGCAGGCGAGCTGGGCATGGTCGGCGGGCAGGTGCTCGATATGGACGCGGAGACGCGTGAATGCACCGAGCAGGAGGTCTATGAGATCCAGTCGCGGAAGACCGGCGCGCTGATCAACGCCGCCTGCCGCCTCGGTGTCATCGCTGCCGGGGGCAGTCAGGCGCAGCAGGACGCCGCGGGCGTCTATGCCGACGCCGTCGGCCTCGCGTTCCAGATCGAGGATGACATTCTCGATGTCGTCGGCGACGCACAGAAGCTTGGTAAGGCTGTCGGCGTGGACGGAAAGAAGAACACCTTTGTCCGGCTCTACGGTGTCGCAGAATGCCGCCGGATGATCGCGTCCGAGACGGACAAGGCCGTTTCCGCCCTGTCGGGCTTCGACGCGCCGCAGTTTCTGACGGAGCTTGCCCGGTCGCTGGTTTCCCGCGACCGCTGAAATTCTTTTGACATAAGGACTTGCCGCCTTCGAATAGGCTGTTTCGGAGGTGGTTTGATGCTGGGCGCCGCCGTATGGCTGACCATCAGCAGCATTCTTTACTCCCTCCGGCTGTCGAACGGGAGCGGCTCCTTTCCCAAGCCTCTGAGCGCAAAGGAGGAGCAGCACTATCTTGCCCTGGCAGCGCAGGGAGATCTGAATGCCCGAAACATACTCATTGAACGAAACCTGCGCCTCGTGGCGCACATTATGAAAAAATACTACACGCAGACGTCGGATCAGGAGGATCTGATCTCTATCGGTACGATCGGCCTGATCAAGGGCATCTCGACCTTCGACGCGTCCAAGGGCGCACGGCTTGCGACCTATGCCGCCCGCTGTGTGGAAAACGAGATCCTGATGTACTTCCGCGGGCAGCGCAAGAGCGCTTCGGATGTGTCGCTGTCCGAGTTCATCGAGACGGGCAAGGACGGCACGGCGCTGTCGCTGATGGACGTGATCTGCTCCGACGACGATCTGTTTGAGCAGATGTCCGACCGCGAGGTCTATGCGAAGCTCTACGAGAAGATCGACAAATGCCTCACCCCGCGCGAAAAGCGCATCATCACGCTGCGCTACGGCATCGGCAACCGCAAACCGCTGACGCAGCGCGAGATCGCAGACCTGTGCGGCATCAGCCGCAGCTATGTCAGCCGCATCGAGAAAAAGGCGCTGCAAAAATTAGAAAAGGCCATGACGGAATAGGAGAGATACGCCATGCACGCATGGAAACACTTTTGCACGATCACAAAGCACCGCTGGAAGGTTCGCAGCGGCTGCTTCCGCGTCGGACTTTACTGGCGCGGGCTGGTTCACGACCTTTCCAAGTATTCGCCGAGTGAGTTCATCACCGGCGCAAAATACTATCAGGGCACGCGCAGCCCGAATTCCCGTGAGCGTGAGCTGATCGGCTATTCGACCGCGTGGATGCACCACAAGGGCAGAAACAAGCACCATTTTGAATACTGGACCGATCTCGACCTGAAAACCCGCACCTATCAGCCCGTCGAGATGCCGCGCAAATTCTTCATCGAGATGATTATGGACCGCATCGCCGCCTGCAAGATCTACCACGGCAAAAATTACCGCGACGGCGACGCGCTGGAATACCTGATCCGCTCGGCCGAAGGCCGTGATATGCAGATGATGCATCCGCAGACGAAAAGCGACCTGACCTACGTTCTGACGATGCTGCGCGACAAGGGCGAGGATGCAACGTTCCGCTTCCTGCGCGCAGCGCGGAAAAACAGCACCCCGATTCAACAAATAGATACGGAGGATACAAAATGAAACGTATACTTTGCCTGATTCTTACGCTGGCGCTGCTCCTTCTGAGCGCGTGCAGCACGCAGCCTGCGCAGGAGCCTTCTTCGACAACGCCGGAGCCATCGTCCCGGCAGGAATCGGTCTGCACGCCCGTGCTGTATAAGGTCAGCGCGGAAAACGGCGCCGTGCTCTATCTCTTCGGCTCGATCCACGCGACCGACTCGCGCGCCTATCCGCTGCCGGACTATGTCATGCAGGCCTATGGGGCAAGCGACTATCTTGCCGTCGAATGCGACGTAAACGCTTTTTCCAAAGACTTCGCCGCGCAGAAGGAGTTAGCCGCAAAAATGGTGCTCATGGACGGCACGACCGTTGCGGATCATCTCGGACAGGATGTCTATGCGGCAGCAAAGGCTTTTTTGAGCAGCCGGGGAGAGTATTTTCAGATCTATGACAGCTATCATCCCGCCATGTGGATGTCGCTGATGGAAGCCGCCGTGGTGGATATGTGCGGTCTGGATGCCAACAACGGCATTGATATGTACTTCCTGACGCTTGCCGCACAGGAGGGCAAGCAGATCCGCGAGGTGGAATCCGTCGAATATCAGTACAATGTCCTGCTCGGTTTTTCTGACGAGCTTCTGAGCCTGATCGTCGGTGACAGCGCGCAGGATCCGCAGGCGCAGGCAGACGGCACGCTGGCGCTGTATGAGGACTGGCTGGCGGGTGACGAAGAAAAGCTGATTGCGCAATTTAACGAGCAGCCGGAAGATGCAGCAGAAGCGGCGCTGTACGAGGAATACCAGCAGGCGCTCGTTACACAGCGCAACCTGCAGATGACCGACACCGCAGAGGAATATCTCAAGCAGGGCGGCACGGGCTTCTTTGTCGTCGGCGCGGCGCACATTCTCGGAGACGGTGCCTGTGCCGATCTCCTGGCCGAACGTGGCTACACCGTCGAACGCGTTGGCTGAATCGAAAAAGGAATCCCGCCTCGGCTGAGGCGGGATTCTGTTATTTTTATTTTCAGAAAGTTGCGACCTCGTCTTTTGCAGGTTCGGCCGGTTCTACGGAGAGCGCAGTCAGGATCGGGCCGCTGCCGCGGTAGAGTGCGTGGAAGCGCGTCTCGACCGTAGCCGTGACCATGACCCACTGCCGCGCACGAAGCTCGGCAGCCTTTCCGTATTTGCAGGGCATTCCCATAAACTGAATGTCCTCGACGCAGCACGTCATCACGAAGCGGCCGGGCGCGAAATAGCCGTCACGGTCTTTTTTCAGCCGCGCGACCTGCGCCTTGAAGCGCACGGTCTTGCCGTTATACTTCTTCGGCTCCTCGTTGATGTCGCGGTACCACAGCGCAAAGTCCTCGTCCGCGATCTCGATGACGGGCGCGTTGATGTC
>CAMEMX010000014.1 GCA_945927915.1 uncultured Clostridia bacterium | reverse complement strand
GCGACCATGCGCAGCAGGATGGCTGCGGCCTCGGCGCGGGAGGCGTTGTCCAGCGGCAGGAGCTTGCCGTCGGAGCCGCCGATGAGCTTTTCGGCGATCGCCCAGCTCATCGCGTCCTTCGCCCACGCGGACACCGTGCCTGCGTCGGGATACCCGGCGGTCAGATCCTTCTCCTGCTCCGGCTCGCCGGCAGCGCGGTAGAGGATGACGGCAATCTGCTCGCGGCTGATGTTTGTGTCCGGCTCGAAGGTCGTCAGGGACATGCCGTTGACGATGCCGAGGTCGGTCGCCCAGATCACGGCGTCGGTGTACCAGGTATCGGCTTCCACGTCCGTGTAGTGAACGGTCTTGCCCGCGACGCTCGGCTCACCCGCGATGCGGTAGAGGATGGTCACGAACTGCGCACGGGTCAGGTCGGCTTCCGGGTTGAAGCGGTTGTTCTCCATGCCGTTCATCCAGCCGTTGGTGATCATCGTGTCAATGTAGTCGTGATACCATTCGTCCTTGTTGCCCATGTCGGTGAAGTCCTCGGACGGGCACTCGATCGCGGGAAGCTCCTGCGTTTCCGTCTCGTGGCAGCGGCTGCATTCGCGCTCCTGCTCGCCCTTTTCAGTGCAGGTGAGCGCCTTTATGGTCGTCCACTCGCCGAAATCGTGACCGAGTGCCTCGATGACCGTCTGCTCCTTGACGATCGCGCCGCAGTCGGCGCAGTAGCTGCCGTCACTCAGACCGGCCTCGGTGCAGGTGGCGGGCTTGCCCTCGATCGTGATCTCGTCATGGGTCAGCTCCGGCGCAGCCTCGCGCACCTCGACAATGTAGGAAGGATCGTATGCCGGCTTGAGGTTTTCCTGATCGACGGTGAAGCTCTTAGCGTTCTCGGTCAGGATCACGCCGCGCAGGGCGGGAACGGTGACGGTGAGCGTGCCGTCTTCCGCAACGGAGTACTTCGTGCCGGAGACGACGTCCGTCAGCTCGGCGGCGGTGATGCCGAGGTCTGCGGGCTTCAGAGTGACCTGCCGTGCTTCCTGGGCGTTGTTCGCCAGCACGATGAGCGCGTCGCTTGCATCGCGGCGGACATATGCCATGGTGTTGTCATCGACCGCGAAGGGCTCGACGGAGCCGGTGCGCAGGGCGGGATACTGTTCGCGGACAGCCGCCATCGTCGCGTACCAGGTGACGATGCCCTCGTCGCCCTTGCCCCAGGTGAAGGCGCGGCGATCGTCCGGGTCGTCAGCGCCGACCATGCCGATCTCGTCGCCGTAGTAGATGGTGGGAGCGCCGGCATAGGTGAACTGCAGGAACGCGACCAGATACTGGCGCTGCTTTGCAAGTGCGCTGGTCTTTTCATAGGTCGGGAACGCGCCGTCAACGGTCTTGTCGCTGCGGTCGTCGCCGATGCCGTCGAGGTAGGACAGCAGACGGGAGGTGTCGTGCGAGCCGACAAGGTTCATCATCGCGTAGAACGCATCTTCGGGATAGCGCTCACGCAGACGTTCGAGCACATTGGTGGATTCTGCGGCAGTGCCGCCCATGGCGAAGGAGGTCACGGCGTTGCGGAACATATAGTTCATGACGGAGTCATACATATCGCCGAGCAGATATTCGGTCGCGTCGGTCCAGATCTCGCCGACGATGACCGCGTCGCTGTCGAGCGCCTTGACGGACTTGCGGAACTCCTGCCAGGTCTCGTCGGAGACTTCGTTGGCGACGTCGAGACGCCAGCCGTCGGAGCCCTTGCTCAGCCAGAACTGGGTAACGCTGGTGCCGTCGTCGTTACAGATGATCTCCTGCGCCCAGTTGCCGGTCTGGTATTCGGAGCCGTTGGTCGAGAGGATGACGGGCATGCTGTCGTAGCCCCACCAGCCCTCGTAGCCGTAAACGGTCTTGCCGGCACGCAGGCCGATGTTGTCAACGACCGCCTCCTTGGTGTCGTTGTCGATCAGCGGGGTGTTGTTCACGGCGAACCATTCGGTGTAGGAGAAGTCGGTGATGTCGTATTTCGCACTGAAGTATTCCTTCGCGGCGGCTTCGGCGGCCTTCTGGTCGACCTCGTTTTCGGCCATGTAGTCGTAGACATAGGCCCAGTAGGGATATGCGCCGACCTTCTCGGAGGTGCCGAGGAACTTGTAGTAGCGGTCGAAGTAGATGGAATCGTCGGAGACGTGGTTGAACACGCCGTCGAGGATGATGTGCATCCCGTTTTCCTCCGCGACCTTGACCAGCTCCTCAAAGCTGCCCATCGTGCCGAGGATCGGGTCGATCTTCGTGTAGTCGCACGCGTCGTAGCGGTGATTGGAGATGGAGGAGAAAACCGGGTTCAGATAGATGACGTTGACGCCGAGGGCCTTGAGGTAGTCGATGCGCTCGATGATACCCTTGAAGTCGCCGCCGTAGATCTCGTTGGCCCATTCGCCGTCGCCGTAGAAGGCGCCGGTCGCTCTGTAGTCTTCCTCGCTCAGGAGAGCCTCCTGCTCGGGGTTTTCGGGCAGAGTGTACCAGTCGGTGACGTATTCATAGTCGACCTCGCCGCGGGCGGTGAGCTGCGCAAAGTTGTTGCACTCCGCGCCGTCAAAGAAGCGGTCGGGGAAGATCTGATAGACGACCGCGTTCTTCATCCAGTCGGGCGTCTCGAAGCCGGACTGATAGACCACGATGTCATAAGGCTTGATGTTGGTCAGGTCGGTCACGGCGCCTTCGCCGTAGAAGCCGTCGTCATCGGCGTAGATCTTGACCGAGCTGCCGTTGGAGACGGCAAAGTAGTAGGAGCTTTCGCCCAGCTTGTCAAAGCTCGTGCTGACGGCCCACTTCTGCACGCCGTCGACCGCCTCGCCCTGCTTCTGCATCGGGAGGCTGCGGGCGTTGATGCCCTTGACGACCAGCGTGACCGCGGTGGCGTCCGCGCCGGTGTTGATGGCAAAGGTGACCTCCTCGCCGGTCGCGACCGCGCCGAACACGCTCTTAAAGGCCGCGTCCTTGGAGTTGAAGTAGATGTGCTCCGTCTCCAGCGCGACGTCGGAGGCGTTGCAGTAGTAGATGCCCGTGACGGGATCGAAGAAGAAGGTGACATCCTTCGCGTCGGTCAGCTCGATGGAATCAAAGGCGTATTCTCTGCCCTCGCAGGTGATCTTGACGTCCGTGTAGGTGCCGGCGGCCATCGGGACGGTGACGGTATAGATGCCGATGAGGTTATCGTCCGTCAGCTTGGTGCCCTCGGGGATGCCCGAGCCGCTCAGGATGGCGTCGACGAGCAGGTAGTCCACGGAGCAGGCTGCGTAATGGGAGAAGTCGCTGTAGTAGATCGTGACGTCCTGCGCGAAGGGGACGGAGACGAGAATGTTGGTGCCGTCCTTCACGCCGCCGACGCCGTAGTTTTCACCCCAGGAGCCTGTTGCGATCTTGTACTGATAGTTGCCCGCGGGAACGTCCGTAAAGACGCAGGTGTAGCGGCCGTTGCCTGCATAGGTCATCGCGTTCGACGCCGGGTCCCAGCTCGGGCCGGGCCAGGTGCCGGGGACGGTAATCAGGCGGCCGTTGAAGGCGTCGCGGGTATAGTTGGAATACTCCGTGCCGTCCACGGTGACGGTAGGCTTGGAACTGTCCAGCGTGCGCAGACCGTCGATCTCGTACCAGTACAGAACGTCCAGCGCTTCGTCGCCGAGGAAGAGGTCTTCGCTCCGGGCGGCGCCTTCTTTGGCCTTGCCGAGATCAAGCGTCGTGACCTTGTCCGGCTGCGCGCGGTGGAAGTAGTTGAGCTTGACGCTCTTGCCGTCCTCGGCGGCCGCGATGAAGGTGGTCGTGCCGTTGAGGTTGTCCACGACCTTCATCTCCGCGGGAGGCGCCTGCATCCCGAGCGTTTCGCCGACAAAGGCGGTGTTGTTCACGGTGTCGTAGAGCTTGCCCGTCGCCGTGTCGTAGAGGAACACGACATGGGTCTTCTCGGTCAGGGCGATAGTGCGGTTGCCCTCTGCCTCATACCAGTTGGTGTAATCGAACACGCACTTATAATCATAGGAGCCTGCTTCAAAGGTCTTCTGATAGCGGAACAGGGTGTCGGAGATCTGTGTAAACTCATAGCCCCTTGCGCTTGCGACCCAGTTCTCCGCCTCATTGCAGCGTGCGGTGCCGATAAAGCTGATGGTCGTCGTCAGGGCGGGCTTTTCGATCGAACCGCTGTTCTGCGCAACCGTGAAGCTGCCGCTGCGGACGCTGTCGTGAACTCTGCCGTTGATCGAGTCGACGAGAACCGTCAGGCTGCTCGTGCCTGCGGGGATCGTCAGACCGATGTTGTTGCCATTGCCGTCGCCGGTCGACCAATCCCAGCTATCGTTGAACGCGACCTTGTAGCCGCTGTCCGCGACCGTCACGTCATCGGCAAGCGTCTTGAAGAGGAAGGTGCGTCCGAACAGACCGCCGCCCAGATAAGTCAGCTCGCCGTTTGCGTCCGACGGAGTCCAAGCTCTGATATCATAGCGATTGCCTTCTCCGTCTACAAACTCAATGCCGTTAAAATTACCGACTAACGCCGCAGTCGGCATATCCTTAGCTTCGGTGACGGACAGCACGCCGTCGCGCACTCTGCAGTAGAGCGCCGTGTCGGCCTCCGGAGCGACGGTGAGCGTCTGCTCCGTTTCGGTGCCGTTGATGACCAGCGTCGCCGTTGCCGCGCCTGCGCTGACCGGAACCGCCGCCTCATAGACGCCGTTCATGTACAGCTCCATCGTGGTCAGCTCATCGCCGACCTTGACCTGCACAAGGTCTGTTACTCTGATCGTTGCCGGTTCTGCGGCCTTGGCCGTCAGAGTGCCGGGCAGTCCGGAGGCGAGACTGAGCAGCATGACAAATGCCAAGGCTAAGCTCAGAACGCGCCGGGAGACGCCGCGGCAGGAAAACCGTTGCTTTCTTTCCATCCTTTTTCTCCTTTAATTTTATTTTTGGATGCGTATGGACGCATCCGCGCGGCAGCGCCGTGCGGAATACGTCCGTGAAACTATTATAATTCGGGAAGAACGGATGCGCAATTGGGAGAAACATACAATTTCAGCGGCGCCGCTTGTGTAATATGACTAACCTTCAAATGACATAAGAGCTAACTGTATACTGTTAAAGAGTAAATAATACATAAAATGGAAACGTTTCAAATTTTTTCGGAGCCCCAAAAAACGGCGGCGCAGCCGAAGCCGCGCCGCCGGGAGGATCATTTTGCGTAATAGTTGATGAGGCAGCCTGCGAGGATGACGTCGCGCTCCTCGCGGGAGAGGTTTTCAAGCTTCAGCGTCAATTCGGTGCGCTTGTCCCCCTGTATCAGGACGGCGGGGATGTCCGCGGCGTCCGATTCCAGCGCCGCGCGGATGCCCGGCACATAGACGCGGTCGCCCGGCCGGATGCCGTAGCTTGCGATGTTTTCCACCGTGAAGGGGAGCATGCCCCAGTTGATGACGTTGCTGCGGTAGCGCTTGGTCGCGTAATCCTCGCAGAGATTGGCGACGCCGCCGAGCACGCGCTGGCAGGAGGCCGCCTGTTCGCGGGCGGAGCCGTCGCCGGGCCGGATGGACATGACCGCGCTGCCGAGGCCGGTCGTCGCGGGGTCGCAGCCCATCATGTCCGCACTTTCGGGCGCTTGCCTGCGCTTGCGCTCCTCTGCCAGAACCGCTTTTGCCCGCCCGACATAGGCCGGGTCCTTGCGGCTCAGGGCGAATTCGCTCAGGCGCAGCGGATTGCTGCGGTAGGAGGACGTCTCGCCGGAGGGGATCAGCTCGTCCGTCGTCGTTACGGGGTCATAGATCGCGGAGGCAACCGTGATGAGCAGATTCTCCGGCAGGGCGATCTGTTCGGGCCAGTCGGCGATATTCGGGCCGAAGACGAGCGGCTGCGCCGCGTCGGGCTTGCCCACGCCGTGATAGACGCGTTCGTAGGGTTTCGGGTCGAAGTGATAATCGACGAAGGCCGGGTCGTCCGTCAGTCCCTCCAGCTCCGTCGCGGGTGTGATCGCGCCGCCCATCAGCGCAGAGGCGGCGATGGAACGCGCGTCCATCAGCGCGACGAAGGCGCTCTGACCCTCTGTGGGCTTCGAGCCTTCGCGGTTGGGGAAATTGCGTGTGGTGTGGCGGATGGAGAAGCCGCCGTTGGCGGGCACGTCTCCGGCGCCGAAGCACGGCCCGCAGAACGCGGTGCGGACGGAGGCGCCCGCGAGCATCAGCGTCTCCAGCACGCCCGTGCGCATCAGCTCCAGCATGACGGGCTGGCTTGCCGGGTAGCAGGACAGGCCGAAATGCCCGTCGCCGATGGTTTTTCCGCGCAGAATCTCGGCGGCCTTGACCAGATTCTGGTACATACCGCCCGAACAGCCCGCGATCACGCCCTGATCGGCGTAGAACTTCCCGCCGCGCACATTCTTGCGCAGCGCGCCGTCCGGGGCGACCATGTGCAGCAGATCGTCGAGATTTTCGTTGAATTCGCGGATGGTATAGGCGTTCGACGGGTGGAAGGGCAGGGCGATCATCGGCTCGACGCGGCTGAGATCGACCTCGATGACTGCGTCATAGTACGCGCCGTCGAGCGGCGCAAGCTCTGCATAGGCGTCCGCTCGACCGTGCGCGGCGAGGGAGCGGCGCACCGTCTCGTCCGTCTGCCAGACGGACGACAGGCAGCTTGTCTCCGTCGTCATGACGTCGATGCCGTTGCGGTAGTCCATCGAAAGATTCCGGATGCCGTCACCGAAGAACTCCATGACGCTGTTTTTGACGGTGCCCTGCTTAAAGGTCGCGCCGATCAGCGCCAGCGCCACGTCCTGCGGGCCGACGCCTGCGCGCGGCTTACCTGTCAGATGTACGCCGACAACACGCGGATAAGTAATGTCATAGGTCTTGCGTAGAAGCTGCTTGACCAGCTCCGGCCCGCCCTCGCCGACGGCGAGCGTGCCGTAAGCGCCGTAGCGCGTGTGCGAGTCCGAGCCGAGCAGCATCCTTCCGCCGCCTGCGTACATCTCGCGCATATAGCTGTGGATGACGGCCTGATGCGCGGGAACGAATTCGCCGCCGTAGCGCTTCGCGGCGGACAGGCCGAAGACGTGGTCGTCCTCGTTGATCGTGCCGCCCACGGCGCACAGGGAATTGTGGCAGTTCGTCAGCACATAGGGCAGGGGAAATTCCTTCAGACCCGAGGCACGGGCGGTCTGGATGATGCCGACATAGGTGATATCATGCGATGCCATCGCGTCAAATCTGAGCTTCAGGTTCTGCATATCGCTCGACGTATTGTGCGCGGCGAAAATGCGGTAGGCGATGGTCTTTTTCCTGCCGTCCTCACGGGACAGGGCGGCCTCGGCAGCGGAGACGAGCGTTCCGTTTAGAAGGAACGTTCCCTCATTTTTCACGGTAATCATTTGCGCACCTCCATTTTTCTCTACCTTATACTATATACCAAATCCTTCAAAAAGTCAAAACCATTTGTAATTGCAGTTGCGGCGCGGGGAAAACTGTGGTATGATACGACAAGATAAGAAAGGTGGAGAGCGTGCTTTGCAGTATATTGTTTTGGATATGGAATGGAACCAGCCGTGGCCCGGCTCCTACGCCGCGAAAAAGGTGCTTCCCGTGGAGATCCACGGCGAGATCATCCAGATCGGCGCCGTGCGCCTGCTGGAAAACGGCACGGTCGCGGACGAGTTTCAGGTGCTTGTGTGCCCGAAATACTATAAAAAACTCAACAGCCGCGTGTCCAGGCTGACCGGCCTGCGCGACGCGACCCTGCGTGACGAGGGCCTGCCCTTTCCGGAGGCGCTGGCGCGCTTCCGCTCATGGATCGGCGGGGAGTGCATTTTCCTGACCTGGGGCTTTGACGACATCCGCATTTTGGAGGACAACATCCTCCTGCACGACGATGAACCGGACTGGATCACCCAATGGTATAACGCGCAGATGATCTTCAACGCGCAGACCGGCACCGGCAGCGCGCAAAAGGCGCTCTCGACCGCGATGGAGATGCTCGGCATCGAGCCGAGCCGTCCCGCGCACGACGCGCTGGGCGACGCCTACCACACCGCGCTCATCTGCAGCCGGCTCGACCTGCCGCGCGGCATTGCCGAATATGATCAGGCGCTGCGCAGCCACACCGACGGCTTCCACGGTGCGCCGCCCGAGGGCTGCGTCAGCCGGATGGTCTTCCGCGGCTATGAGGACAAGGCGAAGGCCATCAGCGCAATGACCGACCTGAAGAGCCACTGCCCGCAATGCGGCGCGGAGATGCCGAACGGCGCTTGGATCGCGCAGGAGGGACGGCGCTATATGACGATGGCGTCCTGCGAGACGCACGGCAGATACCTCATCCGCATCCGCCTGCAAAAGGACACCGACGGCACCATGCGCGTCAGCCGTATGGTCTACGAGGGCGCGTCGGACGCCGCGCAGAAGTTCGACGAGCTGGCGGCCAGACGCCGTCCGGCGCACCGCCGCAGAAGAAAGAAGCCGAATCAGGAACGGTAACATCCGTTCCTGATTTTTGAAAGGAGAACGAAAATGCCCGAACGCCTGCCGGAACGCCTGCTTCCGTGGTATGCCGCCCATCGCCGCGACCTGCCGTGGCGGGAAAACAAGGACCCCTACCGCGTCTGGCTTTCGGAGATCATGCTCCAGCAGACCCGCGTGGAGGCCGTGAAGGGCTACTATGCCCGATTCCTGCAAGAGCTGCCGACGATCGCGGCGCTGGCGGACGCCTCCGAGCAGACGCTTTTGAAGCTCTGGGAGGGACTGGGCTATTACAGCCGCGTGCGAAACCTCCAAAAGGCCGCGCAGACCATCATGCGCGACTACGGCGGGCGCTTCCCGCAGACCTATGACGAGGTGCGCGGTCTGGCCGGGGTCGGGCCGTATACGGCGGGCGCGATCTGCTCGATCTGCTTCGACCTGCCCACGCCCGCCGTCGACGGCAACGTCCTGCGCGTCATGGCGCGCTACACGGCATCTTATGCGCCGGTTACAGAGGAGAAAGTGAAGCGCGAGACGGCGCGGACGCTCGCGGCGGTCTATCCCGCCGGGCATTGCGGCGAATTCACGCAGGCGCTGATGGAGCTGGGCGCGACGGTCTGCCTGCCGAACGGCACGCCGCTGTGCGAAAGCTGTCCGCTGTCCGACCTCTGCGCGGCGAACAGGCGCGGCTGCTGGCGTGAGCTGCCCGTCAAGGCGGCAAAAAAACCGCGCAGGACGGAGGAACGCACAGTCTTCATCCTGCGCTGCGGCGAAAAGCTCGCCGTCTGCAAGCGCCCGGAGCGGGGGCTTCTTGCGGGGCTGTGGCAGCTTCCCGACGTCGCCGGAACGCTCACCGCGCAGGAGGCGCTTTCACAGGCGGAACAATGGGGCGTGCATCCGTGCGGGATCGAAAAGGTGGTCAAGCGCACGCACATCTTCACCCATGTCGAGTGGAAGCTCACGGGCTGCTATCTGCTCTGCACGCAGGAGAATGCCTTTTCGTGGTTCACGGCGCAGGAGCTCCGGGAAAAGATCGGCCTGCCGACGGCATATCGGCAGTTTTTGGAAGAATAGGCTTGCGCTTTCCCGCAAAACAGGCTATACTGAAAGTACCATATGAAGGAGGTTTTTACCCATGGAAGATAAACGCGCCGAGTATTCCGAGGACGAGATCCTCACGCTGGAGTTTGACGACGGCGAGAGCTTTGAATGCGGCATTATGGGCATTTTCGATCTGGACGACAAGCAGTATATCGCGCTTGAGACGTTCGACGAGTCCAACGACGTATACCTTTATGAATATGTCCCGACGGACGAGGACTTCGAGCTGGTCGACATCCCCGAGGAGGACTTTGACCGCGTGGCTGCCGAGTTTGACCGCCTGATGGACGAGCCGCTGTAATGCACCTCAGGAAGCGCAGAGGCTGGCCGCTCCTGCGGATCGATTCAGAGCTTCCCTTATAACGCAACCGCGCCGGGCTTTTCCCGGCGCGGTTGTGTTTTTTACGGCAATTCGCCCAGCTCGGCGGTGATGGCGGAGATCTCATAGGCGGTGCGCTGCTCGGCGGCGCCGTCGATGAGCTTGATGTACTCCCGGCTTTGCAGCCGGCCCGTGAGCAGCAGCGGCGTTCCGACGGGATAGGCGGAGACCTCCTGCGCACAGCGTCCCCACAAAATGCAGGGCAGATAGTCCGCGCGGCGGTAGGGACGGTTGACGGCGAGCATCACGTCGCAAATCTCACGGCCGAGCGGCGTGCGGCGATAAACGGGGTCCTTGCAGATGATGCCCTGCAGGGTCACGCGGTTGTCGTGCGGCGCGGAGGTGACAGCCAGCTTCTCCGCCAGCACGGAGATGATGAGCCGCCTGCCCACATTGGAGCGATTGTTAAAGGAGCGGATCTGCCCCTCAATGCTGATCCCTTCGCCCTCGTCGGCGGGTGTGGCGGCCAAAAGCTCCTCCGAAGCCAGGATCGGCAGTCGGTCGATCGCGCCGGAGAGCCGCGCCACCTCCAGAAAAAACGAATAAAACCGCCGACCGTGATTGCTGTGCGAGTATTCCGGCGCAGAGGCCATGCAGCCTGTCAGCGCGATGTGATTTGCGAATTGTTCCATTCTCCCACCTCGTTCAACTTCTTATGGGAGAGTATATTCGTTCGCGGCGGCGGATATGAGCATAAAACCGCCCGGAGCGGAGACAATAGGAACGGTCGAATTTCGGAGGGGATCGGATGCAAAATTGGAAAAAACGGTACGGCGCTGCGCTGAGCGGCGCGGCGGCGGGCGTGGCAAACGGACTGTTCGGCGCGGGCGGGGGCATGGTGCTGCTGCCGCTGCTGTCGCGCCTGACGGAGCTGGACGGACACGAGTGCTTTGCCTCCTGCGTGTGCATCATTCTGCCGCTGTCGCTCGTCTCGGCGGGGGTCTATGCCCTGCGCGGCGGGAGCTTTGCGATGGAGTCCGTGCCGTATCTGATCGGCGGCGCACTCGGCGGCGTGATCGCGGGGCTGCTTCTCAAGCGCCTGCCGACCAAGTGGCTGCACCGGATCCTGGGCGCGTTCATCCTCTGGGGCGGAGCGCGCCTGCTGCTGCGATGAGCGCGCTGGTTGCCGGCGCCGCCGGACTGGTCTGCGGGGTGCTCTCCGGCCTCGGCATCGGCGGCGGGACGCTCCTGATGGTCTGGATGACCGCCGTGATGGACATGGAGCAGCGCATGGCGCAGGGCATCAATCTGCTCTATTTTCTCCCGACGGCGGCGTGCGCCCTGATTTTCCACATCAAAAACCGCCTCATCCGCTGGCGCGTCGTGCTCCCGGCGGCGATCACCGGCTGCCTGAGCGCTGCGGGCGCGGCGCTTCTAGCCACGTCCGTTGACGCATCGCTGCTGCGCAAGCTCTTCGGCGGCTTCCTGATTCTCGTCGGCATAACGGAGCTGTTCGGCGCTCATGCGCGTGACAAAAAGGCCAAATAGCCCTCCAAAATGAGCGACGCGGCGACGGCGTCGACGGTGTTTTTGCGCTTTTTGCCGTGGTAGTTGCACTCGGAGAGGATGTTGTGAGCCTCGACGGTCGTGCGCCGCTCGTCCCAGAGGACGACGGGCATTTTGCACGCTGCCTCCACAAGGGCGGCAAAGTCGCGGTAGAGCGCGGCACGCGGCCCCTCGCTGCCGTCCATATTGCGCGGGAAGCCCATCACAAGGCGCTCCGCGCCGCATTCCCTGACGAGCCGCGCGATCTCCTGCGCGGTTTTTTGCGCGCTGCGGCTGTGGATCACGGTCGTCTGCCCAACGATCATGCCGAGCGCGTCGGAGACGGCGATGCCCGTGCGTGCGTCGCCGTAGTCAATGGCAAGAACTCTCATCGGTTCACCCCCTCGTTCGTAGTCGTTATTTGCATTATATCTGAGGAAAAAAGGAATTACAAGTTTTTTCTTGCAGGGGCTTGACAGCGGTTTTCGTGCGTGCTATTATGTCTTCGCAAATGGGTTATATAAGACTAACTTGGGAGGGAGAAGCATGACATTAAAGGAGCTTGTGGTCGGCAGAAGCGGGCTGATCACCGCCGTCGGCGGGGAGGGCAATCTGCGCTGCCGCCTGCTGGATATGGGCTTGATCCCCAATACGAAGGTCACCGTGGTCAAGATCGCGCCGATGGGCGACCCGATGGAGATCCGTCTGCGCGGCTACGAGCTGACGCTCCGTATGGACGACGCGGCGCAGATCGAGATCCTGCCGGAGGTGAACGCAAAATGATGTTTGCACTGGTCGGCAACCAAAACTGCGGCAAGACCACACTGTTCAACCAGCTCACGGGTGCGAATCAGCACGTCGGCAACTTTCCCGGCGTGACGGTGGACAGCAAGAGCGGTCAGATGCGCAGCGCGAAGGGCTGCTATGTGACCGATCTGCCCGGCATCTATTCGATGCGTCCGTACACGGGCGAGGAGATCGTCACGCGGGACTTTATTCTGAATGAGCATCCCGACGGCATCATCAACATCGTCGACGCGACAAATATCGAGCGCAACCTCTACCTGACGCTGCAGCTTCTGGAGCTGGGCATCCCGATGGTGCTGGCGCTGAATATGATGGACGAGGTGCGCGGCAACGGCGGTACGATCGACGTTGTGAAGATGTCCGACGAGCTGGGCATCCCCGTCGTGCCGATCGCCGCCGCGAAAAACGAGGGCATCGACGAGCTGATCGAATGCGCCGTGCGCACGGCGAAGGAAAAGCGCGTGCCGAAGCGCGTGGACTTCTGCGACGACGGCCCCGTCCACCGCTGCATCCATGCCGTCTCCCACCAGATCGAGGATCATGCGCGCAACGCGGGCATGGCGCGCCGCTTTGCCGCGACGAAGATGATCGAGGGCGACAGGGACATCATCGACCGCCTGTCCATCAACCAAAACGAGCTGGAGCTGCTCGAGCACAGCATCGTCGAAATGGAGCATGAGGGCGGTCTCGACCGCAACGCGGCCATCGCCTCGATGCGCTATGATTATATTGAGCGCCTGTGCGCGAAAACGGTCGTCAAATGCCGCGAGAGCAGGGAACACCTCCGCTCCGTGCGTATCGACAAGGTGCTGACGAACAAATACGCTGCCATCCCGATCTTCATCGGCATCATGCTGGTGGTGTTCTGGCTGACGTTCGATGTTGTCGGCGCGTTTTTGCAGGATCTGCTGGCGCTGGGCATCGACAAGCTGGGCGCGGTCGTGGATACGGCACTGAGTGCCTACGGCCTGAACCCCGTGGTACATAGCCTCATCATTGACGGCGTGTTTGCCGGCGTCGGCTCGGTCGTGAGCTTCCTGCCGATCATCGTCGTGATGTTCTTCTTCCTCTCCATTCTGGAGGACACCGGCTATATGGCGCGTGTGGCCTTCGTGATGGATAAGCTGCTGCGCAAGATCGGCCTGTCCGGCCGCAGCTTCGTGCCGATGCTCATCGGCTTCGGCTGCACCGTCCCGGCGGTCATGGCAACGCGCACTCTGCCGTCCTCGCGCGACCGCAGAATGACGATTTTGCTCACGCCGTTTATGAGCTGCTCGGCAAAGATCCCCATCTACGCGGTTTTTTCGGCGGCATTTTTCCCGAACTCCGCGGCGCTTGTCATGGGCCTGCTCTATTTCGGCGGCATGGCGATCGGCGTGCTGATCGCGCTGCTGCTGAAAAAGACCGCCTTCCGCGGCAAGCCTGTGCCCTTCGTCATGGAGCTGCCGAACTACCGGATGCCGTCGTTCAAGAGCGTGATGCTCCTTTTATGGGACAAGGCGAAGGACTTTTTGCAGCGGGCGTTCACGATCATCTTTGTGGCGACGCTTGCCATCTGGTTTTTACAGTCGTTCGACACCCATCTCAATTTCGTCTCGGACAGCGCCGACAGCCTGCTGGCCTCGGTCGGCAAGCTCCTTGCGCCGATCTTCGCGCCGCTCGGCTTCGGGGACTGGCGCATCACGACGGCGCTCGTCACGGGCTTTACCGCCAAGGAGGCGGTCGTCAGCACCCTCGGCATCCTGACGGGCACGGGCATGGAAAACCTGAGCGCCGGCCT
>CAMEMX010000013.1 GCA_945927915.1 uncultured Clostridia bacterium | reverse complement strand
CAAGCTGCGCGAGCGCTTCGTCACCGCGCTGAACGGCGACCTCAACACCTCGCTGGCGGTCACGGCGCTGTACGACGTCCTCAAGGCAAAGACCAACGACGCGACCAAGCTGGCGGCGTTTGCGGACTTCGATCAGGTGCTCGGCCTGAATCTGCTCTCCGCGGCGCAGAAGGTGCGCGACGCGCAGCCGAAGGAGGAGTCCGACCCGGAGATCGACGCGATGCTCCTTGCCCGCGCCGAGGCGAAAAAGGCAAAGAACTGGGCCGAAGCCGACCGCATCCGCGACGAGCTGAAATCGCGCGGCATCGAGATCATCGACACGCCGCAGGGCGCGAAGTGGAAGCGCATCTGATTGGAGGAACGAAATGAAGCTGATGATCCTGGACGGCAACAGCGTGATCAACCGCGCGTTTTACGGCGTGCGTCCGCTGACGACCCGCGAGGGCTTTTATACCAATGCGATCTTCGGTTTTCTGAATATTTTGCAGCGGGAGGTCAAAAACGAGGCGCCGGACGCGCTCTGCGTCGCCTTTGACCTGCACGGGCCGACCTTCCGCCATGTGCGCTATGACGGCTATAAGGCGACGCGGCACGCCATGCCGGAGGAGCTTGCCATGCAGATGCCCGTGATGAAGCAGGTGCTGGAGGCAATGAACATCCCGATCTATGAATGTCAGGGCTGGGAGGCCGATGACGTGATCGGCACGGTCTCGCGCATCTGCTGCGCCGAGGGCTGGAAATGCGTCATCCTCACGGGCGACCGCGACAGCCTGCAGCTCGTCAACGACTGCGTGACCGTCCGCCTCGTGCGGACGCAGGGCGGTCAGACGACCGCGCAAAACTATACACCGGAGGTCTTTTCGGAGGAATACGGCCTCGAACCCATCCGTCTGATCGACCTCAAGGCGCTCATGGGCGACAGCTCGGACAATATTCCCGGCGTTGCGGGCGTCGGCCCCAAGACGGCGAAGGATCTGCTGCAAAAATACGCCACGCTGGACGGCGTCTATGAGAACCTGACGCCGCAAAATATGAAGGGTAAGCTCTTTGAAAAGCTGCAAAACGGCAGGGAGATGGCGTATCTGTCCTATGAGCTGGCGACCATCCGCTGCGACGCACCGATCGAATTTGCTCCGCAGGAGAACCTGATCCGGCCGCCCAAGCGCCGTGCGCTGTATGACCTGTTCACCAAGCTGGAATTCCAGAAGCTGATCGACAAATACGGCCTCCGCGCGGCGGCGTTTGAGGAAGACGCGCCTGAACAGGAGACGGAGCCGGTCGTGGGTGAGTGCGTCACCGAGCTTGTGCAGGATGCTGCGCAGGCGCAGGCACTTGCCAGGCAGCTTTCGGCGCGGGACGCTGTGCCGATCCTCTTTGGCGCGGACATGGCCTCCTGCGCGGTGCAGGACGGCTGCACGATGTATTATTTCACGCAGGAGCAGCTCGGCGCGGACTATCCCGACGCTTTGCGCGGCCTGCTTTCCGACCGTGTGAGGAAGGTCACGCACGACCTCAAGCCGCTGATGCGGGCGCTTCTGGCGCGGGATCTGCCCATTGACGGCTTTGTGTTCGACACCGCGCTGGCCGCCTACCTGCTCGACGCGACGCGCGGCAGCTATGAGCTTTCCGCGCTTGCCGAGAGCTATGCGCATTTCACGCCGCCGACGGTCGGGCAGACGACCCCGGAGGGGGCGCTGTTCAGCGCGGTGGCAATGGTAGAGGCGCTTTATGAGTTGCTTTCTGCCAAGCTGCGCGAGCAGGGGAGCGACAAGCTCTATTTTGACGTCGAGCTGCCGCTGTGCCGCGTGCTGGCTGAGATGGAGCACGACGGCGTGCGCGTGGACAAAAAAGCGCTGTCCGACTTCGGGCAGATGCTTTCCGAGCGGATCGCGGCGTGCGAGGCGCTGATCTTCGACGCGGCGGGGGAGACCTTCAACATCAATTCTACCCGTCAGCTCGGCGTGCTGCTGTTTGAAAAGCTCGGCCTGCCGCCTGTCAAAAAGACCAAGAGCGGCTATTCGACCAACGTCGAGGTGCTCGAGGCGCTGAAGGACAAGCACCCCGTCGTGCAGGCGATCATGGACTACCGGATGCTGACGAAGCTCAAGTCGACCTACGCCGACGGCCTGCAAAAGGAGATCGCCCCCGACGGCCGCATCCACACGACCTTCCAGAACCTCGTCACGGCAACGGGGCGGCTGTCCTCGACCGAGCCGAACCTGCAAAACATCCCCGTGCGCACGGAGCTGGGCAGCGAGATCCGCAAGATGTTCGTCCCGCGCGAGGGCTGGATGTTCGTCGACGCGGACTACAGCCAGATCGAGCTGCGCGTTCTGGCGCACATCGCGGGCGACAGGCGGATGCAGGAGGCGTTCCTCTCCGGCGAGGATTTCCATTCCGTCACCGCGTCGCAGGTGTTTAACGTCCCGCTGTCCGAGGTGGATCCTCTGATGCGCCGCCATGCCAAGGCGGTCAATTTCGGCATCGTCTACGGTATCTCGGAGTTCTCACTGGCGCAGGACATCGGCGTCACGCGCCGCGAGGCGAAGGACTATATCGACCGCTATCTGACAAAATACGCCGGCGTGCGGGAGTATATGCACGACATCGTGGCATCCGCCCGCGAGCAGGGCTACGTTTCGACGATGTTCGGCCGCCGTCGCCGCATCCCGGAGATCACGAGCAGCAATTTCAACGTCCGCTCCGGCGCGGAGCGCATCGCGCTCAACACGCCCATCCAGGGCACGGCGGCGGACATCATCAAGCTGGCGATGGTGCGCGTGTTCGACGCGCTGGAGCAGCAGGCGCTGCAGGCGCGGCTGATCTTGCAGGTGCACGACGAGCTGATCGTCGAGTGTCCCGCCTTCGAGGCACAGAGCGTGATGGACATCGTCACGCAGGAGATGGAAAACGCCGTGCGGCTCTCCGTCCCGCTCGTCGCGGAGGCAAAAATGGGAGAAAGCTGGTATGAGGCAAAATGATCGTTCCGATGCAGGAGACGCATATCGCGCAGATCGCCGCGCTGGAAAAACGGTGCTTCTCCGATCCGTGGAGTGAGACGTCCGTCCGTTCGGAGCTTTCCAATCCGCTCAGCTTTTGGCTTGTCGCGGAGGAGGACGGAAAGCTCATCGGCTATGTCGGCTCGCAGTCCGTTGCTCCGGAGGCGGACGTGATGAACCTCGCCGTCGCGCCGGAATGGCGAAATAAGGGCATCGGACGGGCGCTGATGACGGCGCTGATCGCGCAATTGCACAGCCGGGGCATCACCGCGCTGTTTTTGGAGGTGCGCGTCGGAAACACTCCCGCGCAGAACCTCTACCAAAGCCTCGGCTTTGTGGAGGCCGGACGTCGTCCAAAATATTATGTAAACCCAACCGAGGACGCGCTGATCCTCAGAAAGGAGCTGACCGATGCTGATACTGTCGATTGAGTCCTCCTGCGACGAAACGGCCGTCGCCGTCGTGCGCGACGGGCGCGAGGTGCTGACGGACTGCATTGCCTCGCAGGTGCCCCTGCACCGCATTTACGGCGGCGTCGTGCCGGAGATCGCGTCGAGAAAGCACATCGAGGCGATCTACGGCCTTGCGGAGCAGGCGCTTTCCGAGGCGAAGATCACGCGTGACGAGATCGACGCGGTCGCCGTGACCTATGCGCCGGGTTTGATCGGCGCGCTGCTCGTCGGCGTGAATTTTGCCAAGGCGGCTGCGCTGGCGCTGGACAAGCCTCTCATCCCCGTGCACCACATCCGCGGCCACATCGCCGCGAATTACATCGCTTACCCCGATCTGAAGCCGCCTTTCCTGTGCCTCGTCGTCTCCGGCGGGCACACGATGCTCGTTGACGTGAAGGACTACTGCGAGATGGAAATTCTCGGCGGTACGCGTGACGACGCGGCGGGTGAATGCTTCGATAAAGTCGCCAGAATGCTGGATATGCCCTATCCCGGCGGGGCTGCGCTGGACAAAGCGGCGCGCGGCGGCGATGAGACGCGCTATCCGATGCCGCACCCGAAGCTGTCGGGCAACCCGCTGGATATGTCCTTTTCGGGGCTGAAAACGGCGGCGGTCAACCTGATCCACAACACACGGCAAAAGGGCGACGAGGTCTGCATCCCCGATCTTTGCGCGAGCTTTTCCGCCGCGGTCAGCGCGATGCTCATTCCGCGTACGATGGCGGCGCTCGACCAAACGGGCAGGACGACGCTTGCCGTTGCGGGCGGTGTGGCGGCGAATTCCCGCATCCGCGGCGACCTGACGCGCGAGTGTGAAAAGCGCGGCGTGCGCCTTTGCCTGCCGCCCCTGTCCCTGTGCGGCGACAACGCCGCCATGATCGGCGCGCAGGGCTACTATGAGTACCTCGCGGGGAACCTGGCTGACCAGACCCTCAATGCGTATGCGACCAAATCCATGGAGGGAGAAACAATATAACACGACAAAAAATGCAGGATGCGAGACGGCATCCTGCATTTTTTCGTCGAAAAAAGTCGATGGTGATTCTGACGAAGAAATAATATTATGTAAACAATAATTCGCTTTCGGAAACGAAAGAAGTTCATTTGCGGGAACGCGAAAACCGGAGAGGTATTCAAAAACGGAACCCGCACAAGGCTTTACCGCCTGTGCAAAAAGCTGTGCAAACTGTTCATAACCTTCGCCAAATCCGCACAGGATTATGATTACGGTCAACCTCTGTTGCCGCCCGTTTCCGGAGCGCTTTCAACATTTCGGGAAGATTTCCCTGCATTCTTCCATCCAGGCTTGCATTTAGGCTTCACTTTTCGGGAGCTGATGCAGAAAACCGAGCAGGAAAGGCAGGGAGATCAGCATTGCAAGGACGTCTGCGGCGGGCTGCGCCAACGCAATGCCGCGCAGGCCGAAAAAGTGCGCCAGCAGCAGGAGTACCGGGATAAAGAGCACGCCGCTGCGCAGGCAGGCGAGCAGCGACGCCCTGCCCGCCAGACCGATGGACTGAAACAGCATGTTAGCGCAGACGCACACGGGAATGGTGATGAGTGTGCAGCATTGCAGCATCAGGGCGTAACGGGCGATCGTGATGGCCTCCGTGTCATCCAGAAACAGCGGCACCAGCCGGTCGCCGATCAGCAGGCCGCCGGCCGTGAAGCACAGCATCGTGACAGAGCTGAATGCGAGCGTGAAGAGAAGCGCTTTCCTGACGCGGGCGTATTTTTTCGCGCCGAAATTGAACGAGGAGACCGGCTGGAAGCCCTGCCCGATGCCGAGGGCGACGCTGAACAGGAAGTTGAAAATGCGGGCCACGACACCCATTGCCGCGATGGCGGCGTCACCGAAGGGCAGCGCCTGCCAGTTCAGCACCATTGTGGACACGCTGCTCAGGCCCTGACGGATCATGCTGGGGAAGCCGGTTTTCAGAATGTTCCAAATATCACCAAGGCTGCGCGAGAAATAGCGCGGAGCAAGGCTGCTTTGCGTTTTGCCCCGGACGAAAAACCACAGCAGGATGAAAAACGAGACGTACTGCGAGAGCATGGTCGACAGCCCCGCGCCGGCGATGTCCATATCCAGCGCGAAGATAAACAGCGCGTCGCCGCCCATGTTCAAAATGCTGCCGGAGACCAGCCCGACCATCGCGGCCGAGGCGCGGCCCTCGTAGCGCAAGATGTTGTTCATCACACAGCTCGACGCCATTGCGGGCGCGGAGAGCAGAATGAAAACGGCGTAGCTCTTTGCGTAGGGCAGAATAGAGTCTGAACTGCCGAGCGCCCTGCACAGCGGCGTCAGGAACAGCAGCCCGAAGACGGCGATCAGTCCTCCGGCTGCCAGCGAGAGATAAAAGGCGGTCGAAGAGAAATTGCGCGCCCGTTCCGTTTCGCGTGCACCGAGCAGACGGCTGATGTTGCTGCCCGCGCCGTGTCCGAAGGTGAAGCCGAAGGCCTGAATGATCGCCATCAGGCCGAACACGACCCCGACGGCGCCCGTTGCGCTCAGCCCAAGTTCCCCGACGAACCAGGTGTCCACCACGTTATAAAGATTCGTCACCAGCATACTGACCGTAGTCGGCAGGCCGAGACGGAGGATCAGCTTGGATACCGGCATGGTCGTCATTTTTCTGAATTGTGCTTCTTCCGAATGTTCCATTTCTTACCCTTTCTGTGTATCTTCGCAGGAAAAAGGCGGCGGTACAGCTTTCCGACTGTACCGCCGCCTGACATGGATGCTTTATGAACGCGTCCGGGCACGGGCGCAGGTGAAATTAAAGATCACAGTTGTTGACGGTGCGGGGGAAGGGGAGGACGTCGCGGATGTTGCCCATGCCGGTCAGGTACATCACGCAGCGCTCAAAGCCGAGGCCGAAGCCCGCATGGCGCGCGGTGCCGTACTTGCGCAGGTCGAGGTAGAAGCTGTAGTCCTCCTCCTTGAGGCCCAGCTCCTGTATCCGGCTGCGCAGGACCTCGTAATCGTCCTCGCGCTGGCTGCCGCCGATGATCTCGCCGATGCCTGGAACGAGGCAGTCCATCGCGGCGACGGTCTTGCCGTCCGGGTTGAGCTTCATATAGAACGCCTTGATCTCCTTCGGGTAGTCCGTGACGAAGAGCGGACGCTGATACAGCACTTCGGTCAGATAGCGCTCGTGCTCGGTCTGCAGGTCGCTGCCCCAGTGGACGGGATACTCGAACCGGTCGTTGTGCGGTTCGAGCAGCTCGATCGCCTCGGTGTAGGTCACATGACCGAAATCAGAGTTCAGAACGTGGTTCAGACGCTCCAAAAGCCCCTTATCGACGAACTGGTTGAAGAAATTCATCTCCTCCGGCGCGTTTTCCAGCACATAGGCGATGATATATTTGATCATATCCTCGGCAAGGCGCATATCGTCCGAAAGATCGGCAAAGGCGATCTCCGGCTCGATCATCCAGAACTCCGCCGCGTGGCGGGTGGTGTTGGAATTCTCGGCGCGGAAGGTCGGGCCGAAGGTGTAGATGCTGCGGAAGGCCATCGCGTAGGTCTCGCCGTTGAGCTGACCGGAGACGGTCAGGTTGGTCGGCTTGCCGAAGAAGTCCTTGCTGAAATCGACCTTGCCGTCCTCGGTACGCGGCGGGTTGTTGAGGTCGAGCGTTGTCACCTGGAACATCTCGCCCGCGCCCTCGCAGTCGGAGCCGGTGATGAGCGGTGTGTGGACATAGACAAAGCCGCGCTCCTGGAAAAACTTGTGGATGGCGAAGGCGACAAGGCTGCGGACGCGGAACACGGCCTGGAAGGTGTTCGTGCGCGGACGCAGATGCGTCATCGTGCGCAAATATTCCAGCGTGTGGCGCTTTTTCTGCAGGGGATAGTCGGGCGTGGACGCGCCCTCGACGGTAACGGTGTCGGCCTGCAGCTCAAACGGCTGCTTTGCCTCAGGCGTCTCGACCAGCGTGCCGGTGACGATCAGCGCCGCACCGACGTTGAGCTTGGAGACCTCGGCAAAGTTTGCCATCGTGTCGTGGTAGACGATCTGCAGCGGGCTGAAAAACGTGCCGTCGGACAGGACGATGAAGCCGAAGGACTTGGAGGCGCGCACCGAGCGCACCCAGCCGCCGACCGAGACGGTCTTGCCGGCGTAGGCTTTCGTGTTCTTGAAAAGCTCTCGAATGGTAATCAATTCTTCCATATTTTCCTCACTGATGATGAATTTTACAGGAGCATAACGCCTGCTTCGGCGCAGGTTCTGACGGTTTCGCTGTCCCAGATGCTCGACTGCACCTCACCGATGTGGGCGCAGCCCAGAAGGAGCATACACAGCCGCGACTGGCCGATGCCGCCGCCGATGGTGAGCGGCAGCTCGCCTGCAAGCAGCGCCTTGTGGAAGGGCAGCGCGCGGCGGTCGTCGCAGCCGGCCTCGGTGAGCTGGCGGTCGAGCGATGCGGGGCTGACGCGGATGCCCATCGAGGACACCTCGAAGGAACGGTCGAGCACGTCGTTCCAGAACAGGATGTCGCCGTTGAGCGCCCAGTCGTCATAGTCCGGCGCACGGCCGTCGTGCGGCTTGCCCGAGCGGAGCTTGCCGCCGATCTGCATCAGGAAGACGGCCTTGTCTTTGTGCAGGCGGTGGAAGGCGGTCTCGCGCTGCTGCGCGGTCTGCAAGTCGGGGAACAGATCCTCGACCTCCTGCGTGGTGACGAAGACGACCTCGCGGGGGATGTGGGTCTTGATCTGCGGGAATTCAATCTTCAGCGCCTCGCCCGTGACATAGATCGCGTTGACGATGCGCTGGACGGTGTCTTTTAGGGTTTCGAGATTGCGCGTTTCCTCCGTCAGGACCTTCTCCCAGTCCCACTGGTCGACATAGACCGAGTGGAGGTTGTCGACGACCTCATCGCGGCGGATGGCGTTCATGTCGGTGACAAGGCCCTTGCCGGGCTGGAAGCCGTAGCGCGCGAGGGCGTAGCGCTTCCATTTTGCCAGCGAGTGGACGACCTGCGCTTCCTCGCCGACGTCGGGGACGTCAAACGAGACGGGACGCTCGTAGCCGTTGAGATTGTCATTCAGTCCGGATGCCTCCTCAACAAACAACGGGGCCGATACGCGCATCAGGTCGAGCGCACGGCAAAGATTCTTCTGAAAATTGTGCTTGATGTACTCGATGGCACATTGCGTCTCATAAACGGTCAGCGGATTCGAGTACCCTCCCGGGATATAACACTTTTTCATGGTTGACGTCTCCTTTCGTACATATTTTATCTACGGCGGCTGCCGTTAGATTTGCATTACATTATACACGGTATGAATAAGAAATACAAGAAAAATTTTGAAAATATGAAATTTTATGAAATAGGGGTTGACAAATGTAAACCAATATGCTACAGTTGGACTATAGATGTAAACCAAAGGAGGTAGCAGGTATGGCAATTTCGGTTTCGCCGGGCGAATGGCGGATCATGGAGCTTTTATGGAAGCAGCCGCAGACGCTGATGGAGCTGGTGCGCAGCCTCGGCAAGAGCGAGGGCTGGGCCAAGAGCACCGTCACGACGATGGTGCGGCGGATGGAGGGCAAGGGCCTGATCTGCTATGACGAAGACGGCAGGACAAAGACCTTCCGCGCCGCCGTCGCCAGAGAGGAGATCGTCGCCACGGAGACGGACTCGCTCCTGCGCCGGGCTTACAACGGCAGCCTCGGCCTGCTCGTCAGCACGATGGCGCAGCGAAACGACCTGACGCGCAAGGACATCGACGAGCTGTATGCGATCTTGCAGAAAGCGGAGGAAGAGATGAAATGATACAGATCCTTTTGACTTCAAGCGTTCTGATCCTCGTGCTGGTAGCCATGCGCAAGCTCCTGCGCGGGAAAATCAGCTTCCGCCTGCAATATGCGCTGTGGCTGCTGGTCGCGCTGCGCCTGCTTGTGCCGGTGCAGATCGGCGCTTCGGATTTCAGCCTGAGCAGCCTCAGCCAAAAGCCGGAGCAGGCGGTGCAGTCGCTGATGGAGCGGCCACTCACGCAGACGCAGCAGCCCTCCGCACCCGTGACGCAGGATGTACCCGATGCGCAGACGCCGCCTGCCCAGCAGGCAGCTCCGCAGACGGTTGAAATTTCCGAAGCGCAGACTTCTTGGACGGTTGGCCAGGTGCTCCGCGCGGTCTGGCTTGTGGGTGTGGGCTGCATGGCTGCCTGGTTTTTTGCGGTCAATCTGGTCTTCCATCGCAAAACACGCCGGAACGCGACACCGCTCAATGTGGAGGATTCTCCGCTGCCGGTCTTCGTCACGGCGTCCGTTCCGTCGCCGTGCCTGCTCGGCACCCTTCGACCGGCAATTTACCTGACGCCGCAGGCGGCGCAGGATGAGCGGGCGATGCGTCATGTGCTGGCACATGAGATGACGCATTTCCACCACGGCGACCATATCTGGGCGCTGGTCCGCGCAATCTGCCTGTGCATTTACTGGTTTGACCCGCTCATCTGGTGGGCGGCGAAGCTGTCGCGGCGCGACTGCGAGCTGGCCTGCGACGAGGGCGCGATCCGCCGCTTGGGTGAGCCGGAGCGCCTGCCCTACGGCAAGACGCTTGTGTCCATGATTGCCTGCGCGGGCACATCGCGCGGACTGCTGCAAACCGCGACCACCATGAGCGAGACGAAAAAACAGATCAGAGAAAGGGTGGAAATGATCGTGAAAAAACCGAAAATGTTTGTCATTGCGGGCGTGTGCCTGCTTGTGGTGCTGGCCGTCACTGTAAGCAGTACCTTCATCGGCGCGAAGGCCGCCAGGCCGGATGCACCTGTGGTGGAGCCGACCGAGCCTTCGACCCGGCTTGAGGAAGCCTCGACCGAATGGACGCCTGACGGTCCAGTGGAGGCCAGGGTGACCGATCTGCACAGCGGCACATGGATGGGAGAGGACGGCGTGGAATACGCCTTTGCCATCCCGCGCATTGAGCTGCCCGGCACCGATGCCGAGCGGATCAACGCAGAAATCGAGCAGATGTGCGCGTGGAATCCCGACACTGGGCTTCCCAGCGGCAGCGTCGGCTGGAGCTACGATTGGTATGTGGTCGGCGATTATCTGACGCTGATTCTGAGCGGCGGTGCCGACCCGACTGCACCGTTTACCTACAATTACGCCTATACCGTCTGTATCAGCACCTGTCGCGAAGCAACGGCGCAGGAGCTGCTGGACAGCGCCGGGATGACGCAGGCGGACTTTCTGACGCAGGCGGAAAAGGCTGTGACGAACGAGTTCTTTGCGGAAAACGATACCTATTTTGCGCAGGACTGGGACGGCAACGCCGAGACCATCCGACAGCGCGTCAGCGGCGCGGCGGAGATGAACCGCGAGACATGGACGCCCTGCCTTGCGCGCGACGGCTCGCTGTGCGTCTCCGGCTGGGTGGATATGTTCGCCGGGCAGGGGAGCCATGCCGATGTCCTGCCGCTGACGGGCTATGCCGTCTCGCCGTGGTATACAGATATTATGGGCGAATAACCGAAAAAACGTGGCCCCTGCCGTTCGGCGGAGGCCACGTTTTTGTCACAGGATCAGTTTTCGTAGAAGACCTTCATGCCCTTATAGGTCATATAGGTGTCGAGCTTGGAGACCAGCTCCATCGGCGCGTGCATGGACAAAACGGGAACGCCCGCGTCCACGGTCTCGATGTTGCGGTTTGCCATATAGCAGGCGACCGTGCCGCCGCCGCCCTGGTCGACCTTGCCCAGCTCGCCGGTCTGCCAGATGACGTCGTTGTCCGCGAACAGGCGGCGGACATAGCCCATGACCTCGGCTGCCGCGTCGGACGAGCCGCCCTTGCCGCGCGAGCCGGTGTACTTGAAGATGCCCGTGCCGTAGTTCAGACGGGTGTTGTTGCCCTTGTCGCAGGTCTCGGCGTAGAGGGGATCATAGGCATTGCTGACGTCCGCCGAGAGGCAGAAGGAGCCTTCAAAGCAGCGGCGCAGGCTGGCGCCGGTGGCGTCGCAGAGGTCGCCCATGAACGCCTCAAAATACTCGCTCTGCATACCGCTGATGCCGACCGAGCCGATCTCCTCCTTGTCGGCAAGGACGCAGACGGCAGTCTTTTTCGGCGTGCCGAGGGTGAGCAGCGGCTTGAACGCGGCGAAGGCGCAGACGCGGTCGTCATGGCCGTAGGCGGCAATCAGGCTGCGGTCGAAGCCGACCTCTCTGGCGCGGCCTGCGGGCACCATGGTCAGCTCAGCCGAGAGGAAGTCCTCCTCGGTGATGCCGTACTTCTCGTGCAGCAGGCACAGGATCGCAAACTTGACGCGGTCGCTGCCCTCGTCGTCCTTTAAGGGGCGGCTGCCCAGCAGAACGCGCAGATGTTCGCCCGTCACGGCCTCTGCCATCGGCTTTTTCATCTGGTCGGCGGAGAGGTGGATGAGAAGGTCGGTCACGCAGAAGATGGGGTCGTTCTCATCCTCACCGACCGTGACCTTGACGACGGTACCGTCCTTCTTCGCCACGACGCCGTGCAACGCCAGCGGCGTGGTCGTCCACTGATACTTCTTCACGCCGCCGTAGTAGTGCGTCTTGAAGAACGCCATCTCGCTGTCTTCGTACATGGGGTTCGGCTTGAGGTCGAGACGCGGCGAGTCGATGTGCGCGGCGCAGATATGTGTGCCGTTGTTGAGCGGCTCCGTGCCGACGACGGCGAAGATCACGCACTTGCCGTGGCCGTTGCCGTAGACGCGGTCGCCGGGCTTGAGCTGCATACCGGGGACGAGAGGCTTAAAGCCGTGCTTCTCCGCCTCGGCGATCGTCCAGTCGACGGCTTCGCGCTCGATCTTGCAGGTGCTGATGAAGTCCATGTACTCCTTGCAGTACGGCTCCATCGCGGCAAGGTCGGCGTCGGAGATGCGGTCATAGCCGTTCTTCGGCGCAGAGAGCAGCTCCTTGCGCAGCGCTTCGTATTTCTTTTCTTCCATGGTATTAAATACTCCTTTCAGAAATTGCTTACATTGTTGCGAGAATGCCTCGGCGGTGGTGTTATTTTCCAGCGTCACCTGCGCGAGAGCGGAGAATTCCGCGTCGGACTTCTGCGCGTCGAGGCGGCGCTCGGCGTAGTCGCGGGAGATGCCTTCGCGCAGCATCAGGCGTTCGATGCGCTTTTCTCTCGGCGCGGTCACGGCGACGGTCACGTCACAGAGCTTTGCCAGACCGCTTTCGAACAGGGCGATGGCGTCCACGGCGGCGAAAGGCGCGTCGGACTGCGCCAGCAGACGCCGAACCTCCCGGCAGACGACGCCATGTGTGATCTCGTTGAGGGCGCGCAGGGCGTTTTCGTCCGCAAAGACCAGCTTTCCCAAGGCTTTCCGCTGCAAAACGCCGTCTTGCACCGCGCCGGGAAAGCGCGCTTCAATGTCTGCCAGCAGACCGATGTCGGTCTTGAGCAGGCGGTGGTACAGCGCGTCGCAGTCGATGCAGAAAGCGCCCAGCGCCTCGGCTTCCTTCAGAAGCGTGGTCTTTCCGCTGCCCGTGCCGCCGGTGATGCCGAGGATTTTCATGTCTCCTCCTCCGCGTTCACGGTGCGGAAGGCGGCAGCCTTTTTCAGACGGTTGCCCACGGCGTAGGCGACGCCGCCGCCGTCGGGGCAGCGGGCATAGATGGTCTTGATCTCCGGCGTGTCCAGGTCGCGCAGGGCGGCGAACAGTCCCGCTGACAGACTCAGCGCGTCGTCGCGGCTGCCGTAGGCCGTCGGATTGCAGCCGTCGTAGAGCGGCAATTCTTCCTTGAAGCATAGCACGGCGTCACCGGGCTGAAAACGCCTGCGGATATATTGCGCGGCGGCCTCGCTGCTGCCCGTGATGATATAGACTTCGGCAGAGGGCGCATAGTGTTTGTATTTCATGCCGGGTGCGCGGACGACGGCGTCGTTTGCGATCTGCCCCAGAACGGCGCGGTCAATGTCGATCTCACCCAGCAGCGCCGTGAGCTGTTCGGGTGTGACGCCGCCCGGACGCAGCAGACGCGGCCGCACGCCCGTGAGGTCGACGATGGTTGACTCCACGCCGACCTCGCACGCGCCGCCGTCCAAAATCGCCTCGATGCGCCCGTCCATATCGTGCAGGACATGGGCGGCGGTCGTGGTCGAGGGCTTGCCGGAGCGGTTGGCCGACGGCGCGGCGATGGGCACGCCGGCAAGGGCGATCAGCCGGCGCGTCGCCTCGGTTTTCGGGCAGCGCACGGCAACGGTGTCCAGTCCGGCGGTCGTGCGCTTGGGCACGAGGTCACGCACGGGCAGGACCATCGTCAAAGGCCCCGGCCAGAAATGCTCCGCCAGCAGCCACGCCTGCGGCGGAATGTCGTGGCAGATCGTCTCCATCTGATGAGGCTGCGCGATATGCAGGATCAGGGGGTTGTCCTGCGGGCGGCCCTTGGCCTCAAAGATCCGCGCGACGGCGGCCTCGTCCAGCCCGTTCGCGCCGAGACCGTAGACCGTCTCGGTCGGGATGGCGACGAGCTTCCCGTCCTTCAAAAGCTGCGCGGCAAGCTGAATATCTTCCTCTTTTTCGGTGCTTAACAGCAGGGTTTTCATATATTTTCACCGCTTTCACGGAGTTTTTCCGCCTGATCGGCGGCGATCAGTGCGCCGATGATCTCGTCGAGATCGCCGTTCATGACGGAGTCGATTTTGTAAAGCGTCAGACCGATGCGGTGGTCGGTCACGCGGCTCTGCGGGAAATTGTAGGTGCGGATCTTCTCGTTGCGCATACCGCTGCCGACCTGACTGCGCCGCTGGCCGGAGTATTCCGATTCAATGCGCTCCTGCTCCATCTGATAGAGCTTCGACGAGAGCATCATCATGCACTTTTCACGGTTCTGGAACTGGCTGCGCTCCTCCTGACAGGCGACGACGATGCCCGTCGGCTTGTGGATCAG
>CAMEMX010000012.1 GCA_945927915.1 uncultured Clostridia bacterium | reverse complement strand
TTGGCAATGCGCCAGAGCGTCTCGAAGTTCGGCTGCTTTACGCCGGTCTCGATCATGGCAAGGTGACTGCGTGCGATGCCCGCAAGCCCGCTGATCGTCTCCTGCGACTGCCCGCGCTCCTTGCGCAGTCTGCGAATGGCACGTCCGACAGCGTCCCGGTCAAATTCTATCATATGGATCACCCGATTTAATAAAATTTTAATAATTATACCACATGAGGAAGAAAAGTGCAATGAAAATGATGACCGGCGTCGTGATTTTTCGTCGAAATACGGGCTGAAAGCGATACTATGCTGCGCTGGACACGTCTTTTGCGCGAAAAGCGCGGGGAGCTTCTTTCCCGGCACGGCTCAAAACAGCCGTGCGGTCAGGGAGGCTGCAACAAAGCCCGTGAGGTCGGCGATGAGGGCGGCGGGGATGGCATAGCGCGTTTTTTTGATGCCGGCAGCGCCGAAATAGACCGAGATCGTGTAAAATGTCGTCTCCGTGCTGCCGAGCATGACGGCGGCGGTGCGTCCGATCAGCGAATCGACGCCATACACCGTCATCAGATCCGCTCCGACAGCCAGCGCGGCGCTGCCCGAAAAAGGCCGCAGCAGCACGAGCGGCAGCGTCTCGGCGGGGATGCCCGCGAGACGGCTGACGGGCGCGAGCAGCCGCGTCAAAAGCTCGATGGCGCCCGAGGCGCGGAGCATATGCACCGCCGTGAGCAGGACGACAAGCGCCGGCGCGATGGACGCAAGCAGCTTCAGTCCGCCCAGTCCACCCTCCAGCAGCGCGGAATAGACGTCCTGCCGCCTTGCCAGCGCAAAGACCGACACGCCGATCAACAGCAGCGGGATGAGCAGATCAAGCACGGCGCGTGACCCTCCGCAGGAGCTTTGCCGCCGCGATTCCCGCCGCGACCGAGAGGATCGACGTCAGCCAGACCGCAGGCAGGATGTCAAATGGCCCCTGTGCGCCCAGGGAGGCACGGACGGCGGCGACGGTCGTCGGCAGAAGCTGAATGGAGGCCGTGTTCATCACGATGAGCAGGCACATCTCGTCCGAGGCTTCCGCACCGCCGGAGAGTGCCTTCATCCGCCTGACCGCCGCGATGCCCATCGGCGTGGCGGCGTTGCCGAGGCCGAGCAGATTGGCAGAGACATTGCCTGTCAGGCAGCCGAGGGCAACGGGGTCGCGGCTCGCCTGCGGAAACAGCCTGCGAAAGAGCGGCTGCATCAGTCTGCCGAGCTTTTCCGTCAGTCCGGCCTTCTCCATCACCTTGGCAAACGCGCTCCAAAGACACAGTGCGCCCGCCAGAGAGAGGCACAGGGCGACCGCCGATGACGCGCCCTCCATCGCTGCGCCCGTCAGAACGCCAAGGCGACCCTCCGCCAGCGCCGCGCAGACGGACAGAACCAGCATCCCGACCCAGATATAACCCATCATGCAAAAGCACCTCCTGCGGACAGACTATGCTTTTTGTCGCGGCAGTATGCTTTTTACTTGACAGAACGGATAAATATGGTAAAATACAAATAGAGAAGCCAAATACAGAGGAGGGGGCACATGAAATCAACAGGAATCATCCGCAAAGTGGACGAGCTTGGCCGCATCGTGTTGCCCATCGAGCTGCGGCGTATGCTGGAGATCGAGGAGCATGACCCGCTGGAGATCGCAGTGGAGGAGGATCGCGTCATCCTGCGAAAGCACCTGCCTGCGTGTATTTTTTGCGGCGCAGCGGAGGACCTGATCGGCTACAGGGGAAAACGGGTCTGCGGCAGTTGCCTGCAGGCGCTCAATGAGGAAAACGAATAAAAAGCACCGGAGGCTGCGACCTTGCAGCCTCCGGTGCTTTTTTGGTACGTCCCTCCGGCCTGCAACGAGCCGGAGGGACGCTTTTTTGGAACTACGCGATCAATTCATGGAAAGAAATGCCTGGAAACGAACCAGAAGCGCGGCGGCCTCTGCGCGGGTCGCGGTACCCTGCGGGGAGAGCGTGGTCTCGCTGTCGCCGTTGATCAGGCCGTTGGCGACCGCCCATACGAAGGCGTCCTTGGCATAGCTGCTGATCGTGTCGGCGTCCTCATACGCGCTCAGGTCAGCCTCGGCGGTCAGATCCAGCTCCTTGTAGCCTGCGTAGCGGAAGAGGATGGCGGCAAGCTGCTCTCTGGTGATCATCTCATCCGGCTCGAAGGTGGATGGCGTGGCGCCGTTCACGATGCCGTTCTCCGCCGCCCAGGCAACTGCCTTGGCATAGTACTGCGTTTCGGGAACATCCGTGAAGACGGAGGATGCAGCGACCTCAGGCTCGCCCTCCATGCGGTACAGGACGGTGATCGCCTGCGCGCGGGTGATGGGCTTATCGGGACCGAAGGTGTCCTTACCGTCGCCGTTGAACAGGCCGGCATAGACCGCTTCGAGGATGACATCTTCCGCCCAATGTCCGGAGATGTCGGTGAATCTGGTCTTCAGTGCCTCAAATTCCTCGTCCGTGACGTGGATGTCGATCGTTGCGACGAAATCACCGAAGCCGGCGGTCACGGTCGCGTCGCCTCTGGAGACGCCTTCGATGACAGCGCTGTGATCAGCCGATTCCACGATCCTGACAACGGACTCGTCGGAGGACTTCCAAGTCAGGACGTTATTGTACGGCGCTTCGCCAACGTCGGTGACGGTCAGCGTCTCGCCGACCATGATGGTGGTCTTGTCTGCGGTCAGGCTGATGTTTTCCGTCAGATGCTCGCCGCCCAGGATCTCAAAGGCGGAGACGTTGCCGGCGTAGTCATAGGCAAAGAATACATACTTGCTGTTGGTCTCAAAGTTGCTGATGCCGACCTCCGTCCAGCCGCCGTCATCGCGCACCGGGCGCTCGTCCATGAAGTAGGTACTGGTGCTGACGAAGCCGTACCAGCGATCCTCCTCCTCGCTGTAGTCCAGCGTCAGTTCGAGGTCGTAATCGCGGTACCAATACTCGTCCGATACCGTCTTGAACAGATACATCGTCGTGCCGGGGATGATGAAATCACCGAAGTCGATCGGGTCTTCTTCCTCGGTAGAGAGCGTGAGGCCGTCCGGAGCGATCGGGCCGGAGCAGTCGATGTAGAGCGTATAGGTCTGCGTCTGGACGGCTGCGCCAGGATATTCCGGCGTGACCTCTGCCTCGATGGAGACCAGCGTGTTCTCCTCAAGCAGACAGTTCTCCATATCATAGTAGGCGTAGACATCGCCCCACGGGTATTCGATCACGACAAGCTCATAGAGCCATTCCATCGACAGCGCCTCCATGCCGGAGCCGGCGTAGGTCGCAGCGCTGTAGGTCTTGTTGACAAAGCCGGTGTCCTGCTCCCACAGGACCTCGCCGGTGCCGAGATCGGTGACCGTGTAGTGGATGTTTTCCGCGTTGCGGTTCAGGCCGAGACCCATGTAAAGCTCATCCCACATACCGTCATTATTCGGGGAGATGCCGGCGTGCTCGGAGAAGAAGGGGGTGTAAGCGTACTGCATGGTTTCGAAATCGAAGTCCTTGAGCAGAACCTTATCATAGCCTTCGTTGCGGGTGTCGCCGAGATAGACTTCGGTGGTGGTGCCTTCGACATCGGGGATGGTGCTGGGCTTCACATACGTCGACCAGATGGCGCTCTGGAACTGATCCGCGGCGTTGTAGCCCTTCTTTCCGCCAAGCAGGCCGACATAGCTCTGATCGTCCATGATGGGCGCTGCGCCGTAGTCGCCGTAGAAAGCGAGGAACGGAACGGTGAGGTTGGGCGTGTCGTCGCTGAGCAGGCGGATGAAGCCTTCCACATAGGCGCCGCAGGGGAAGCGCTCGTCGTAGTATGCCTTTGCCGCATCCGTCAGGCTGACCGTTACGGTGACCTCGGCGGTGCCGCCTGCGGGCACGGTGACGGTGTTATCGCTCAGGCTGGAGGTGACCTCCGCCTGAAGCTCCTTGGCGTAGTCATAAACGAGATAGGTGACCTTGCCGTCTCTGATCTGACCGCCCTCGGCGATCTGACCGAGCACGATGGTGTCAAGCGTATAGACCTTGTCGGTGTCGGAGAAGTTCACAACTTCAAAGCTCATTTCATAGACGCCGGTCTTTTCGGGATCGTCGCCCAGCTCAAGCTTTGCCTTGTTGGTGCCCTCGACCTGAATATAGGCTTCGGAGGCGATGGCGTTGCCGGCGTTCGCCATGCCGGCGCCCTGGCGGCGCACGAAGTAGTAGGTGTCGTGCTCCTCGTCGAAGATCGGCGTTGCCGTGCTCATAAGCAGGCAGTTTACAGCGTGTGCGATCTCCGCTTCGTCCATTCCGGTGGTCTTGAGGTACTGCCGCACCAGCGCCGCGGAGGCGGCAACCGCCGGAGAGGACATCGAGGTGCCGGAGGCGACGGCGAAGGAGTCAAAATAATACGCCGAGAAGACACCGCCGCCAATGCCGGTGATCTCCGGCTTCAGGGTCAGACCGTCCGTCGGGCCCCAGGAGGAGAAGTCGGACATCTGTCCGGCAGTGCTGCTGGGATTCCAGAATGCGTCGACGCGCACAAGACCCTCGGCGGGTCTCTGGCGCAGCATCCATGCGTGCTGGTTGTCGTCGCTGATGGCAACGGGCACGTCAAACTTCGTCAAGGTGTATTCGGCAGGCTCGTTGAGGGGCTCGCCGTTGTCGTCATACTTGATCTCGGGCAGGCAGAGGACCACGCCGGCCGCCTTGGTTTCGACCGCCATGTCGATGATGGGATCGGCATCACCGCCGGCAAAGTCGAGGAAGACGAGCTTGCCCTCGGCGTCATTGAAGGAATCCGTGAATTCGAAGCTCTGCCCCTGCAGACGCTCCTTGAAGCCCATGCCCTCGGGAGCATCGGGCACTTCCTCATAGCTGACATACTGGCGGGAATCGATCATGTCGTTGAACCAGCTGATGCCGTTGCCAATGAAGGAAATATCTGCGCCGTTTTCCGCGCTGGCGACCGTGAGAACGGAGTCAAAGCTGCCGGGCATGCCGACCGTGCCGCTCGAGACGGTCGAGGATTTCAGCAGGCCGCCGCCCCAGAGACTTCCGTCTGCGCTGGAGGCGTCGTTGCCGGCGGAGGCGACGACGTTGATGCCGGCGGCATAGGCGGCGTCATAGACCTCGGTGATGTCCTCGTAGTAGTAAGGACCGCTGGGAGAGCCGAGGGACAGGTTGGCGCAGTCGACGCCGAGGACGATGGCGTCCTCCATTGCGGCGAGGATGTAGTCGAAATAGCAATTGCCTTTGCTGTCAAAGACCTTCATGATGATGAGCTGTGCCTCGGGGGCAATGCCCATGCTCTGCATATCGAACTCCTGCTGCTTTTCCTCGGTCAGGTTGCCGGCAACGATGCCTGCGACGTGGGTGCCGTGACCGAACATCGTCGAATCGTCGGAGCCGAAGTCAGCCGCTCCGTCGGCGTAGTTGAAGCCGAAGGGGATCTTGCTGCTGTAGTAGACCGTGTCGACCGAGGTCTCGTCGCTGAGCGCCTCGGCGTGGAGCTCCTTGGTCAGAAGGATCTTTGAAATATCGTCCTTGGAGAAAGCGACGGCTTCGGGATCCGTCGGCTCAGTGGAGAAGGAGGAATTCATGTAGCAAAGGCCGGTGTCGATGACGGCAATGGTCATGCCCTCGCCCTGATAGCCGCAATCCCATGCCTGCGCTGCGCCCATGCCGGTCGAGACGTACTTGAGGTTCGTCGAAATCTGCTGGGAATCGGCGTCGACGGTCTGGAAATTGACCTCCGGCATCGTAAACGAGGGCATTACGATCGCGCTCTTGACGCCGTCCATGGCGCTGATCTTTGCGAGATCGCCGTAGTTGACGGTGGCGGAGATCGCGTTGGTCAGAAGCGTGAACTGACCGCTGATGGCAACGCTGTAGCCGAGCTTTTTGCCGATGCTCGCGGCGGCGGTCTTCTGCTTCGCGCGCAGGCTTGCCATTGCCTGCTGCTCTGCGGCGCCGAGCGGCGTGCCGAGGCTGACGGACATTCCGTCGAGCTTGCTGACAGGCGCTTCTTCAAAGGTGATGAGCGCCTTGACCGGCGTGGCCTTGCCGTAAAGCTCGCTGACGACGCTGACCTTGTCGCCCTCGGCGACCGGGGTGCCGGCAAGGATCTGACCGACGACGTCGGAGTATTCTGCCGCCTGCTTGGCATCAAAATCTCTGCGGACCAGCGGCTGACCGTCCTCGCCCTTGACGTAGCTGACCTCGCCGTATTCCAGTGCGGCGAGCTTGGCGGCTTCGTCCGCCGTCAGCACGCGCTGCGAAATGTAGACGTCGCAGTCCGTGGTGCGGCTGTAGGTCTGACCGGATTCGCTTTGATAAACATAAGTGTATCCGGCAGGAACATAGGTTGCTGCGCTGCCGTTGGCATAGATCACCTTGCTGCTGTCCGGCTGCGCCGTTTCGGACGCGTTGGTGGCTCCGGCGCTCGGAATGCCCAAAACGCCGAAAACCATGACCAGACAGAGCACAAAAGCCAACAGCCGTTTGCTCATTCTTTTCATTGTGTACCTCCGCTTTTGTATTTTTTATCATCACATTGTGCTTCACACAATGCAATAACCTGCTCCGATCCCAGACTTGCGTATTGATATTCGTTTTTTTAATGCTATACCCTAAGGGTGCTGCTGTCAATATAGCATAAATACTAAAAATTAAGTTAGAAGTATCCTTGTTTTCGGCATCGTCACAATATATCCGGGAATTTGCGGTGCGCAGGAAATAAAGCTTGACAGTGGTATATTTATGTAATACTATAAATATGTTGCGCATTCGGGCCACGGCTTCGAATGCGCAATTCCTGCTTTCGGAAATACAAGATCCCCGGAGACCGGATAGCCGGCCTCCGGGGATCTGTAAATTTGTGTTATGCCTTGCCGTTGCAGCCGAGGACGTCGATGAGCTTATGCTTGACAAGCTCCTTGATGTTGGCGCGGGCGGGCTTGAGGTACTGGCGCGGGTCGAAATGATCGGGATGCTCCGCGAAATACTTGCGGATGGTGCCGGTCATGGCAAGACGCAGGTCGGAGTCGATGTTGATCTTGCAGACGGCCATGCGGGCAGCCTCACGGAGCTGATCCTCGGGCACGCCGATGGCGCCGGGCATTGCGCCGCCAAAGGCGTTGATCATCTCAACATACTCCTGTGGAACGGAGGAGGAGCCGTGCAGCACGATGGGGAAGCCGGGCAGACGCTTTTCAACTTCCTTCAGGATGTCGAAGCGGAGCTGGGGCTTGGTGCCGGGCTTGAACTTATATGCACCGTGGCTGGTGCCGATGGCGATGGCGAGGGAGTCGCAGCCGGTGCGGGTGACGAATTCCTCGACCTCTTCGGGACGGGTGTAGGAGGAGTCCTCAGCGGAGACGTTGACCTCGTCTTCGATGCCGGCGAGGGTGCCCAGCTCGGCCTCGACCACGACGCCGTGGTCATGGGCGTATTCGACGACGCGCTTTGCCAGCTTGACGTTCTCCTCAAAGGGGAGGCTGGAGCCGTCGATCATAACGGAGGTGAAGCCGCCGTCAATGCAGCTCTTGCAGGTCTCGAAATCGGGGCCGTGGTCCAGATGCAGGGCGATGGGGATCTCGGGATTCTCGATCACAGCCGCCTCGACCAGCTTGGTCAGGTAGGTGTGGTTGGCATAGGCACGGGCGCCCTTGGACACCTGCAGGATGACGGGGGAACGGGTCTCGGCGCAGGCTTCGGTGATGCCCTGCACGATCTCCATGTTGTTGACATTGAAAGCGCCGATGGCGTAGCCGCCCTCGTAGGCCTTCTTGAACATTTCGGTAGTAGTTACCAGAGGCATGATAAACGCTCCTTTGTTAGAATTCGTGGTTATTATAGCATAATTGCCGCGAATTGCAAGAAATTTTTCATATTAAGTGCAGCTTTCGCACGAATTATGGCGCGGCGTGGTGCCAAACGCGGCGGACGCCGTCGTTCGAGAAGCCGAGGCGGTCATAAAGACGCGTGGCGGCGGCGTTTTCCTCCGCGCACAGCAGGCGGATGCGCCCGGCGTCCGTCTGCGCGGCAAGCGCACAGACGCACGCGGCGCCTCTGCCACGCTCCAGACTCGCAACGGCGGCAAGCTCGTCCCCGATGCACAGACCAAGCCCGATGCGCGCGTCGCCGTCGAAGATAAAGCAGGCATTTTCGGGCGTCTTGCGGTAGGTCTTGGCGCAGGGGACGGCGCGGAAGCGCTCGTTGTAAAGCGCGGCCCATTCGTCGCTGTCCGTCCGCTCCGTGCGGGCGGAGATGCGCGGAAGCAAAGCGCGTTCGATGCTGCGGTCGATCAGCCGGGCATAGACCGGGTAGGCGGACAGCTCGCCCTCGCCGCTGACATAGATGCGCTTTGCGCCGGCATCTGCACAGAAATTTGCGCACTGGCGCACCAAAGCCGCGAGCGATCCGTAGACCGCCCGCAGCAGAATGTACGCCTCCTGGCGATAGGGGATCTCGCTGAGGATCAGCGAGGCCAGCCCGTCCTGACAGGGGAAAACCGGAAGATCCTTCATTACAGCAGCGTTTCGTCGTATTTTGCGCGGATGCCGCCGATGAACTTCGGACGGGTGCGCGCGGCGAGCAGGATCGCGCTGCCAATGTGATCCAGGCTCAGCCGCACGGGGACGGCGACCTGCTTCAGGTGCATCCCGATCAGCGTGCCGCCGATGTCCAGCCCCGCGTCCGCGCGGATGGACTCGACCGCGACGGGGTCGGAGAAGCGGTGGTAGGCGGCTGTGGCGAACGAGCCGCCTGCCTTCGGCTGTGGCACGACGTTGACCGGCTCGGCAAACGGGACGGCCTCACGCTCGACAATGATGGCGCGGTTCAGGTGCTCGCAGCACTGCGCCGCGAGGTAGATCCCTGCCTCGCGGAGCGTGGAATAGATGGCGTCAAAGACGGTCTCGGCGACCTCCGGACGCGAATCCGAGCCGATGCGGCTGCCGCAGATCTCGCTGGTGGAGCAGCCGATCACAACGATCTGTCCCTTGCGGAGCTTTGCCTTTTCGATCAGCTCGCGGGTGGCCTGCGCTGCCTGCGCTCTCAGCTCATCCATTGGCGCTTACCTTGTCGAGCGTCCTGCTCTCGCGCAGGGCGACGATCAGCGCGAGTGCGGCGACGATGCCGACGGCGCCCTGCAGCAGGTTGCCGGGGATGCTGGTCGCAGCAGCGATACCCTTGCCGAGAATGAGCATGGCATAGAGGAAATAGCCCAGAACCATCCAAAGCTCCGCCAAAACACCGCCGACGAGCCGGCCGAGATAGCCGTTCTTCTTGCCGAGCGTCTGATATGCGAGCGCTGCGATGACAGCCATGAGCGCCTTGATGATGAGCGTTCCCACGATGTAGTGCGGATAGCCTGCCAGAAGATCGGCAAGCGCGGAGCCGACGCCGCCGGCAAACGCGCCGTAGATCGGGCCGAGCACCCATGCGCCGAGCAGGACGAAGCAGTCGCCGATGTTGACATAGCCCTGCGTCGCAGGCATCGGGATCTCGATAAGCATCGTCGCCACGCAGGTCAGCGCCGCAAAGAGGGCAGTCAGAACCATTTTTTTCAGACTGATTTTTTCTTTCATTTGATTTCTCCCTTGCTTTTTTGGAATGAACCGATTATACTGCAAATTGGTATGATTAAAAGCACCAAAACAATAAAATTTGACCATACCAGATGGAGGGGCCATGCTGACCTATACGCTGGAAAAGGACAGCGGTAAGAGCTTATATGCCGCGCTTTATGAATACATCCGCGAGGACATCCGTGCAGGACGCCTGACGGCGGGCACGCGGCTGCCGTCGAAGCGGGCACTGTCCGCCAATTTAGGCGTGAGCGTGGCGACGGTGGAAAACGCCTACGCCCAGCTCATCGCCGAGGGCTACGCCGAGTCGCGCGAGCGCAGCGGCGTCTATGTCTGTGCCATCGGCGCGTCCGTGCGACCGATGCCCGGCGCATTTGCCGTGCCGAGCGCGCAGCAGGCGGAAAAACCGCTGTTTGACCTGAGCGGCGGCAGCGGCGAGGATGTGCCGTTTCCGTTTTCCGTCTGGGCAAGGACGATGCGTGCGGTGATGAACGAGCTGGGCAAGGACATCCTGAAGCCCGTGGACTTCCGCGGCGCACCGGAGCTGCGCCGTGCGATCGCCGCGCATTTGTACCAGTCGCGCGGCCTGCGCGTCTCCGGCGAGCAGATCGTCGTCGGCGCGGGCAACGAGTATCTTTACGGTCTGCTTGTCCAGCTTTTGGGCAGGGACGTGCGCTATGCCGTCGAGGACCCCGGCTATCCGAAGATCACGGGCATCTACAAAGCCAACGACGCCGCCGTCGCGCACATCCCGCTCGACGGCGAGGGAATGCGCGTCGACGCGCTGCGTGAAAGCGGCGCCCAAATCGCCCATATTTCGCCCGCGCACCACTTCCCGACGGGCATCGTCATGCCCGTCCGGCGGCGCAACGCCCTGCTGGACTGGGCCTATGAGCAGCCCGGCCGCTATATCATCGAGGATGATTACGACAGCGAGCTGCGCCACACGGGCAAGCCGGTGCCGCCGCTGTTCTCGCTCGATGCGCGGGAGCGCGTGCTCTATCTGAGCACCTTTTCCCAGACCATCGCACCGTCGCTGCGTATCGCCTATGTATGCCTGCCGCCGTCGCTGCTCGAACGGCTGCGGCAGCGTCTCGGCTTCTATACCTGCGCCGTACCGACGTTTGAGCAGTATACGCTGGCGCGTTTCATCGCCTCCGGCGACTATGAGCGCCACATCAACCGCCTGCGCAAGCGCTACCGCGACAAGCGCACGCTGATCCTCGCGCAGATCGGGGAAAGCCCGCTGTGCGGCAGGTGCAGCGTGGTCGAGGAAAACGCGGGCACGCACTTCCTCCTGCGGCTGAAAACGCCCTGTTCCGACGCGGAGCTGAAGCAGCGGGCGCTTGCGCGCGGGCTTTCGCTGCGCTTTCTGAGCGACTACCGGACGCAGCCCGGCGATACGGGCAGCATGATCTTCAACTACGCCTGCCTGGACACGCAGCGTGTTCCTGCGGCGCTGGAGACGCTCGCAGAGGTGATCGGTCAGGCGGACTCGACCAGCTCGTAGATCTGCTTGAGCAAAATGACGCCGACAGGCACGAGGATCATCCCGACGATGCCGAACAGGCGGAAGCCCGCATACAGCGCTGCCAGCGTCAGAAGCGGGTGCAGGCCGATCTGCCGGCCCAGAAAGCGCGGTTCGAGCAGCGTGCGCGTCAGTGATGCGACGGCGTACAGGAGCAGCAGCCCGACGGCGAGCGTGGTCTGCCCGCGCAGGAGTGAGATCAGCCCCCACGGGATCAGGATCGTCCCCGCGCCGAAGACGGGCAGCGCGTCCACGACGGCGATCACGAGCGCCAGCGCGAGGGCGTTGCGCCGCCGCAAAATCAGCAAACCGACGGCGACGATTGCCAGCGTTACGAGCAGCAGCCGGCCCTGCGCCCGAAAATAGCCGCCCAGCGCGCTGCGCAGACGGGATTTCACGGCGCCGAGCTTCGTGCGCCAGCCTTCGGGCAGGACGCGCAGCACCGCAGCGACGATCTTTGCCCGCTCCGCGGAAAAGAGATACCCGGATAGCAGCGCTGTCAGGAGGAACAGCACGATGTCCGGCACGAGGGAGAGCACCTTCCCCGCGAGGCTGAGCAGCCATTCCGACGCCGTCCCTGCAAGCACGCTCCCGCCCCGGAACAGACGGTCGATCCATTCTGCCACGGCGGGCGCAACGGACTGCGGCAGCTTTGCCGCCAGCCGCAGGAGCATCCCGTGCAGCTCCGAAAGCGGCTTCGCGAGCGAGGACAGAAGCGACGGCAGCTTGGCTGCAAGCGCCTGCCCCTGGGAAAGCAGCACCTTGCCCAGCAGCCACAAAAGCCCGATCAGCGCCGCAGAGAGCAGCACCGTGACCAAAAAGGCCGCCAGCCGGCGCGGAAAGCCTGCGCGTTCGGACAGCAGCCGCACCGGTCGCTCCGCAAGGGCGGAAAGCCCGTAGCCGAGCAAAAACGGCAGACCGACGGGCAGAAACAGCCGGACGGCAAGCCAGATGCCGACCACACCGCAGATGCCGTAGCCGATCAGTCTCCAGGGATTTTTCAACCGAAGCCCTCCATTCGCTTGCAATTTGTGCGCGGATATGCTAAAATGTATTTCATTCAAAAACAGATGCGCGCTGCAAGCGCACAAAAGGAGGACGCTTTGAAACAACTGCCGAAGTATTACATCGTCGAGGCACAGGCTCTGCCGGAGGTCTTCCTGAAGGTCGCCGAGGCGAAGTGGCTGCTGGAGACGGGCGAGGTCGCCACCGTTAACGAGGCCACACGCGCGACGGGCATCAGCCGCAGCGCCTTTTACAAATACCGCGACGCCATTGCGCCGTTTCAGAATCTGATGGCGGGGCGTATCCTGACGTTCCAGTTCCTCCTGCGCGACGAGACGGGACTGCTGTCCTCCATACTCTCCATTTTTGCCCAATCCGGCGCAAATATACTGACGATCAATCAAACCATTCCCACCGGCGGCAGCGCCACCGTGACGATCTCCGCCGAGACGACGCGGCTCACGAAGGGAGCAGAGGAGCTGCTGCGCGAGCTTTCCCGTGTGGACGGCGTGCTGCGCGCGGAGATCCTCGCCGGCTGATCTATTCCTATTGCCCGGCGCGCGGGCACAGACCGAAAAAATTTCCAAAAATATGGAAAGCCTCTTGCATTTCGTATGTGCCGGGACTATACTTGTATGGTCAACACAGCGATGGGAGGTGTATCCGTGGTCTTTGAAACGATCCGTGACTTTTTGGCGCAGCAGCTTGGCTGTGACGAAAAGCGCATCACGGCGGGAACCGTCATTCTGGAGGATCTGGAGGCAGAGATGTCCGATCTGGCAGATCTGATGCTCATGCTGGAACAGGAATACGGGATCGAGTGGACGGACGACGACCTGGAAGAGCTGAAAACGGTCGGTCAGATAACGGCCTTTGTCGAAAGTCAGATGGAGTAAAAATTATGACCCCCTGCACGGGTATCCCGTGCAGGGGGTCATTTTCTCTCTCTTTTATCCACGGTAGGCGCGCAGGATGGCGCGGCGGGTAAATCCGTTGGGAAGCTGCGCAAAGAGCTGACCGGCATTTTGCAGCAGCTCCTTCGTCAGGGGCGCGTCCGCGCGGGCGTTTTGCGGCAGAAGGCCGGAGGTCTTGCACCAGTCCATCGCGCCGCTGTAGCGCGGGGCAAAGGCCTTGTTGCCCGCCTGCAGCGCTGCCAGACGGCGTCCGACGGCCTCGCTGCGCGGCGCGAGCAGCATGGCAAGCTCGCCGCAGGTCATGGCCCTGTCCGGCTGCAGGGTGTTGTTCGAGTAGGCGATCGCGTGCGTCTCCAGCAGGCGGCAGAAGACCTCAAAATCCGGGTCGTCCTCGCCGACGTCGGCAAAGGGGGAGTATTTGAGCAGGTCCTGCACCGTCACGACGCGGTAGCCGGCCTTGTCCAGCAGCTCAAGCTGGCGGCGCAGGCCGGTCGCAACGGGCGTGCGCAGCGCCATGTTGTAGCCGTCCTTCTGGAAAATGATCTGCCCGCAGAAGAAATCGGGGTCTTCCTCCAGCTTTTTCTGCACCGGCAGCACCATCTCGTCGATCTCCGCCTGCACGGGGTCCTCGTGCTTCGACGGCAGCCAGCCGGCGCCGTCAAACGAGGCCGCGAGGTAGAGGTAATTCATCTGCTCATAGGCGTCGTAGGAGGAAAAGCGCTTGTCAATGCGGTCGACATAGTGCGGCGGACGGCTCATCGTCATCTGGTAGCCGAACTGCCCGCGCAGCAGACGGTCCAGCTCGGAAAGGTCGTCCACGACGGCCTCCAGCGAGCCGAGGATCCGGCGGTTGCCGTAAACATAGGGCTTTTTGCCGAACAGGATGTGGCGGTAGCCATGGTTGGTGATCTGATGCCCCTCGCGGATGATGCGCTCGATGAGCTGCGGGCAGTGCAGGGCGCCGCCCATCTCGTCCGTGCCGAAGGAGGGGTAGTGGTCATAGGCCACGCCGCCCCAGGAGGGCGTCCCGGCGTGACCGCAGGTGTCGGGATAGTTTTCGCCGGTGAAGCCGATGACGTCGAAGGTGCCCTTCGCGCCGAAATCCGCCAGCGTGTCCAGCAGCACGTCGGTCAGCGCGCGGCCCGCAAAGCCGTCGGGGGCAGCGGGCAGCGCCATCGGGCCGTCGTCAAAGGTCATGGCGCACACGCGCTGCTTCGTCTTCACGCGCTCGATGCGGCGGCAATAGGTGACGTTGCATTTCGGCGCGGGCAGCAGGACAGTTTTCGCAAATTTCTTGACTTTTTTTCCGATGCGGACGAAGGTACTCATTGCAATACTCCTTTCAGGCTGCGCAGCAGGCAGACGGCGGCGAACAGCAGCCAGCGGCAACGGGCTTTGAAGCCGGCGTGCGTTTTTTGCAGGCGGATATACTGACTGCGCGCAATTGCCATGTGGCGGCACTTGCCGCAGGAAAAGCCGACGGGGGCGGTCAGGGCGGCACGCAGGGCGGGAAGCGTCAGGGCGTCCGCCTCGACGGTGACGCTTGCGCCGCCGACCTCGGCCTTTGTGTGGGCGTCGCTGCCCGCCGTTTTCAGAAAAGCCGTGCCGTCGCACGCGGCGAGGGCAAGGTCGTTGGCGTTTTTGCG
>CAMEMX010000011.1 GCA_945927915.1 uncultured Clostridia bacterium | reverse complement strand
GGTACCGGCTGTTCCTGTCGTTGCGCGGATAAATAGACCATGACCCGGCGGAGTGAATGACTTAGCCGGGTCAGGTCACGTGGAAAAAGAGGGAAAAATGATGATGCGCCGCAGGGGATTCGCCGGAACTCGCAAGCAGATGCTTTACACCGCAAGCGCAAAGCATCGTCCGGCTAGGCTCTCGCGAGCCAAACCTGCGGCGCATATTTTTCAGGCAGGCAGGGAAGACTGCCGAAAAATCAAATGATTGTGTGAGGGAAACTCTGAGTCAATCGACAAGAGCGGTAGCAGAAGCCTTCCCGCCGCAGACGGTTGTTTCGAAGGCTTCGGGGATTATGTATAGTCGTAGATACGCGACAGCATATCGGACTCGACGAAGCTCCCGTTTGCATCGTAGATATAGAATCTTGCGATAAAGCGGTACTTATATCCGCTGTAGACTGCATACTGCTTGTCCAGTACCACGACGCCTGTTCCTGTGGTTGACCATGAAGTGACATATACCCAGCTCCCGTTCGTGTACTGCTGCAGCGTTCCGACGATCTTAATGGTTACGCCGTCCTGCGCAATACAGCGTGCATAGCAGTTGGCAATGCCCGTGCTCTCATTAATAGAGAAATCTACATATGTTGAGATGATCTTTTGAAAGTACGGTTCAATCGGGTCAATCACCGCGGCAGACGCAGGGGACATAAGGCAGCAAAGTAAAGCCGCCAACAACAAGAGAGTCACGATTCGTTTCATTTCTTTCACTCCTGAGCTATATTTGGATTACCATCCTGTATATATAGACCGTTGAAAAAGAAATCTGCAACCGCTTTTAACGATTTTTTTCGAGATTATTTGCCAAATTTATCAATTCTTCGCGGCTCATGGAGTTGGACACAAGCTGGTACAATATTTTCCCCTCTGAATCAAACCAAGCAAGATGACAGCCGTTCTTTTCTATCAGAATAGCTTCATGTGTACCAACACTCGTTTTCTCGGAGAAAGCAGCCCCCTCGGTATCAAGATGCAGTATTCCTCGATGTGAATTGGTACAAAAGACAATCCTGTCTCCCGCCGGATTTGCATAGACAGCGGAGGCGTTTCCCGTGCTGCTTACTTCGTTCGCAACCTGCACATACCCCTCTGGCAGCAGCTCCTTAAGTCGCGCATTCCTTTCCGCAAAGTCCGCTGCATTGGCTTCGGCAGAATTTTCAGAGTCCTCCTCGGAGCCGGTAATCTCCAGGTAACCCTCTTTTTGCTCAATAAAGAAATTGATGATGGGAATCCGAATGGCCTCTACCGTCGCAAACAGAATGCCTGCCACGCCGAACAGCATTATGATAACAATCGCGATGTTGCGCGTAAAGCGCAGCGCTTTCTTTGCAAGCTGTTTGCGGTGCTTCCTTGCCAACTCTTTTTTTATCAGCTTTCGGCATTTTCTGTCCAACTCCTCTGGAATTGCAATGTCTTCGCCCGGTTCCTCTGCCTCGATGCTTTTCTGTATGGCAGCCGCATACTGATCCATAATCAGTGCAGTTGCCGCGTCAATGTATTGTTCATAGATTTCTTCACTGGTTAACGGCTTGTTCATCTCAAAACCTCCTCTGGGCGTCGTGGTTCTCTTACAAACCGGGTGCAAAATCTTCTCTAATTATATAGACCGTTGAAAACAAAAAGTGCAACCAAAAATAAAGGACAGTCAAATTATATCATTAAAAAACGCCTTAAACAATTACATTTCTTGATTTTACGCATGGTTTTCCTTTTACCCATTATAACGAGAGCAACCGCCAAAAAAATGCATGCGGTATGCAGAAAGCTCTGCATACCGCATGCAACCTATGTATACACTTAAGGAGTGTCTTTTGGTTTGAACGAATACCGTTCCCCATACAACGAAGGGTTCGGATATGCGCCCAATGGTGGAGTATAGGGGGATCGAACCCCTGACCTCAAGATTGCGAACCTTGCGCTCTGCCGAGTGGTGCGCAAAGCGGGCTCTCCTTCGGGTTGTTCCCGTTTGGCCTCTGCGATTCTACTTCCCAAAATTGAAAAATTATTGATCTTGGGAAATAAAGTGAGGCGGGTGATGCTCTGTCTGCGCATACCGAACCTCGTTCTATTGGACAAAATGCTGGCGCACGGAAAAATGTCCAATAGATTGCTTAACGTTATTGGAAAAGTGTCAATATGGTAGCTAAATTCTCTTGAAAAAGTGTCAAAACGAGGGTATAATATCATTGAAAAAAGCACAAGCTAGACACGGAGGTGCTGATGATGCTGAAAAGGAAAATCGAAAAGGATATTATGCATTGGATTGAGGGCAGCGACAAGGCTCTGCTGATATATGGCGTCCGTCAGGCCGGAAAGACATTCATCGTCCGCGAGTGCCTGAAGACGGCGGGCTGCGATTATATCGAGTTCAACCTGATCCGGCAGCCTGAAATTGTGGATATTCTGGATGGGGCGACGGGGATAGACGACCTGATCCTGAAGCTGTCCCTGTACAGCGATAAGAGAATCGTTCCCGGCAAGACCTTCTTTTTCTTTGATGAAATCCAAAAATACAAGGAGATTGTAACGAAGATAAAGTTCCTCGTGGACGACAAGCGGTTCCGGTACATCCTGTCCGGCTCACTGCTGGGCGTGGAGATCGTGAATTTGAAATCCGCACCGGTCGGTTATTTGCAGACGCTCAATATGTACCCGCTGGATTTTGAAGAGTTCCTGCAAATCTTCAACGTGGGAGAACCCGTGCTGGATAGGCTGCGAGATGCCTTTTCCACAAAAACACCTGTAGATGAAGTAATCCACGGTAAAATCATGGAGATGTTCAACCTCTACCTGATCATCGGCGGTATGCCAGCTGCGGTAGAAAAATACCGGGCCACCGGCAGCATAGACGATGTGATGGATGAGCACAGAGCCATCATTGAACAGTATAAGCTGGATTTCACGCAGTACGAGGAAGAAAACCGCAAGCTGATCATCACACACATTTACGAGCTCATCCCGGCGGAGCTGAATGAGAAGAACAAGCGGTTCATGATAGCAGATATTAAAAAAAGGCTGCGCTATGACCGGGTCGAGGACAGCTTCACATGGCTTTGGAAGGCCGGAGTCGCTTTGGGTGCGTTCAACACCACGGAGCCTACGGTGCCGCTCATGCTGAATGAAAAGTGCACGCTGTTCAAGCTGTTCCTGTCGGATGTAGGGCTGCTTACCACCATATACGGCAAAGCCTGCAAGCTGGAAATCGTCAGCAAAGAAAAGGACATCAACAAAGGCGCTGTATATGAAAATGTGGTGGCGCAGGAGCTTCACGCCCATGGCTATCCGTTGTACTACTACAACAGCAAGAAAAAGGGCGAACTCGACTTTGTGATCGAGCATGCCGGGCGGGCGCTCCCCATTGAAGTGAAGAGCGGAAAGAACTATGAAAGGCACTCGGCCTTGGACAACGTGATGGCGGTCGATGAGTACGGAATCAAGGAATCCTACGTTTTTACAAACGATAACGTTAGGGCAGACGGAAAGCTGACCTATTTCCCCATTTATATGATTATGTTCCTACAGAACGATCCGATAGAGTTTATCGACATTTCTCCGGACAGATTCAAGCTGTGAACCACGAAAATAGCAACCTATATCCATCACCGCTGCACTGTTGCGCAAGCATTGCACCCGTGAAGCAGAGGCTCCCATAAGTTGGATATAGCATAGCGCGCCAAGCCCCCCGGGTAAACCGGAGGGCTTGGCGCGCTATAGTGATTTTACGCGGCAGTCATATAATGGCGGATTCCTCTTTTATGGCTCACAAAAGTCAGTCCTCCGTAAAGACACAGCCAAAGCGGAGAAAAAATGAGCAGAAACTGCTTTATGCAGATCAGCAGCAGCAAGGCACACAGCGTCAGCAGCAGCCCAAGGTTGGTCGGAACGGAAAGAAAAACATAGCGGGCCGTGTTGGAAAGCAGTCCCCGCAGCGGCAGCTCGACCAGTGAATTGACACAAAAAAAGCAAACAAGAAACGAAAAGTCGAGAAATGTCAGCACGGCAAACGCAATGGCAGAAAGATACTGCAACGCGCTCCCGACGGTCAGGACATAGTAGTACGTCCCTGAAGCGAAGAAAGCCAACCCAACAAGTCCGCACACCGCACAGACGGCGCTGCTTTTCAGGCCGTCAGCCTTGAAATTGTTCCAAAACTGCCGAAATATAGGACGGTAACCGTTGCGCTGTGCGTCTGAAATGCAATCCATCGCTGCGCCGTAGGCTGCAAAAATCGTAATCACCGGAAGTGAAAACAGCAGAAAGACCGCAGAGAGCTTCATTAAATACCAGAGGAACGCAAGTCGTGTGTGCAGAAACGCATAGACTCGCGCAGTCCAGTCCTTTTCCGGAGAGGCCATAGAATCTCCTTTCTCTGTTTCGTCAGGTTGCTTCCAAAATTCTCTGCACCAGAGGATAATTTCCACGCAGCTCTGGCAGCGGGAGACCGCCGTGCAGCAGCGCGGCACCACTGAGCATCTGGCCGGACGGAAGTACATGATAGGTCTGCATCGGGTCAAGCCCTTGCAGCTTCAAATACTGCGCAGGCGCATTGGCGTCTGCGCCTTCCTGCACATAGGTGAGAATCGCGCGCTTTTTGTCCGCCGCCACACGCAGCCACGCCTGTCCGCGCATACTTTCAAGACGATAGAGTGTACCGTAGGCGTAAAGCTGCCAATTGCGTTTATAATCTTGGATTTGTGCAACAACTTCCTGCTTTTCCTCGGCCGAGAGCTTGGCCGGATCCAATTCGTAGCCGAATGCGCCGCTTGCGGCCACTGCTGCACGCAATGCAAGGGCGGTTTCCCTTCCGGTTTGATGGTTCGGCGATGCGGAAACGTGCGCTCCAACGCAGGAGGGCGGATAGATGTACGACGTGCCTCGCTGAATTGCAAGACGCGCGATCGGGTCGGTGTTGTCACTGCACCAGATCTGCGGCGAATAATAGAGCATACCCGCATCAAAGCGACCTCCGCCGCCGGAACAGGTTTCCCAGAGAATGTTCGGGAAAGCCTCGGTTAAGCGTTGCAGCAGCGCATACACGCCGAGCATATACCGGTGCAGCAGCTCTCCCTGCCGCGCAGCGGGCAGCGCCGCCGACCAGAGGTCAGCCAGGCTGCGGTTCATGTCCCATTTTACATAGGAGATATTGCAGGAAGAAAGCAGCGCGGAAAACTGTTCAAACAGATCGTCCACGATCTCGCCTCTGGACAGATCCAGCACATACTGGCAGCGGCTCTTGATTGGCGGTCTGCCGGGCGCGGCGAGCATCCAATCAGGATGTGCGCGGTAAAGTTCGCTGTCCATAGAGATCATTTCCGGCTCGATCCAGATTCCGAAGTCCAGACCGAGCGCGTTGATTTTTCGACACAGCCCCGGCAGACCGCACTTGAACTTATTCTCGTTGCCATACCAGTCGCCGAGACTGCTGGTGTCGCCGTTGCGTTTTCCGAACCAGCCGTCGTCCAGCACGAACAGCTCCACGCCGAGCTCTGCCGCGCTTTGCGCGATTTGCAGGAGCTTTTCGTCGTCGTAGTCAAAATAAGCCGCTTCCCAGCTGTTGAGCAGCACCGGACGGCGCCGTCCTGCCCACGCACCGTGGATGATATGCGCATCTATAAAGGCGTGGAGCCTGCGGGAAAGGCAGCCCAAGCCTTCTGCGGAATATGCCAGCAGCACCTCAGGCGCGGTGAAGCTTTCGCCGGGCTCGAGCCTCCATGCAAAGTTCTCCGGCTGAATGCCGACAACCAGCCGTGTCTGGCTGATCTGATCCAGCTCTGCGGAGATCAAAAAGCTGCCGCTGTAAACCAGAACTGCTGCATAGGCCTCGCCGGTAGTTTCGGTCGTATCGTGTGTGCAGACGATCGTGGCGGGATTGTAGTGCAGGCTGGACGCGCCGCGCGTGCTTTCCGCACGCAGCTTTCCATGCAGAATCGCGCTGCGCTGTACATTGCGTTCCCCCGCGTGGCGACCGTAAAACAGCATCATATCCCGCGCGGCTGGCTGGAAAAAGTCAAGACAGCAGCTCAGAACGCGGTCAAGGGTAATCGGCTTTTCCCCGTGGTTCTCAATTCGGACGCTTCTGGCAATAACGTCCTTTTCGGCAAATACGGCGTATGTGAGACAGACGCTGAGCCCGGATACCAGATCGCGGAGCCGAACCTGCAGGGATTCGGTTTTCAAATCGGCAATGGACGCAGGCAATCCGGCAAGCTCTGGTTTGCCCTGAAAAACGCTGTAATCCTCAAAACGCAGATCGAGTGCGCGGCTTCCGTCCGGATGTGTAACCGCAAGGCAGCTTTCGCGGTAATCGCCGCAGCCGTACACCGGATATTCCAGCGGCAGTGTGTCAAAGGAAAGCGTGCGGTCGTCGCCCGCGTCGGCCGGATTGCCGGAGAAACCACGGTCGCGCTGTTGCACGAGGTAAGAAAAGTCTGTGTTGTCCACCCGGGTACCGTAGTATAAATGCCGAAGAATCCCATAAGCATCCGCAGTGAACTGATAGGTAGAATTGGCGGTATTCAGCGTAAACAGGCGGTTTTTTACAATGATTGACATGGCAAACCTCCAAGGCGTGTTGTTTTTGGCAGAATGATTTTTGCTGTGGTTCCGATATTTTCTTCGCTTTCCAGCGTTACGCCGTACTCTTGTCCGAAGCACAGCTCGATCCGTGCATTCACATTGACAAGACCGTAGCCCGGCGATTTCTGCGGATCAAGAATTTCGGCAAGGATCTTTGCGGGAATCCCGATGCCATTGTCGCTGATGGTACAGACGATGTTTCCATCCTCCTGCGTAATTTGCAGGAAAACGAGTACCGGCTCTGCGGTACTTTTCACTGCGTGGTTTACGACATTTTCCACAAAGGGTTGGAGAATCAGCTTGGGCGTGATGCAGTCCAGCAGAGTTTCATCAATTTCCCATACAAACTCAAACATTCCGGGAAAGCGCGTTTCCTGAATCGCAATGTAGTGCTTTGTCAGCTCAATTTCTTTTTGCATAAGAACATATTCCTGCCCCTTGCTCAGAGAAAGCCGATAAAATTGAGACAAATGATTCGTAAATTCGCTGAGTGCAGTGTTTCCCTCGCGCAGAGCCATGGAAGAAATGGAGGAAAGAGAATTGTAAAGAAGGTGCGGATTGATCTGGCTTTGCAAAAGCTGGAGCTGGGTGCTTTTCTGCTGGATTTCCCTGAGATACACGTCGTTGATCGCGCTGTCCAGCGCGGCGGACATTTTGTTCATCGAGGCAGCGAGCTTTCCGATTTCGTCGTTGCTGGTTTCAAGAGCGGTTGCGGAAAAGTCGTTGTTTTCGATCTTCTCCACCTGCCGCATCAACGCCTGAAAGCGCTGGGTAAAGTAGCGTGAAATCAGCAGAATCAGCAGGCAGGAAATCAGGATGCAGGCGCCGAAGATCAAAAGCGTCCGGCTCGTGCTGATGAGATTGTCCGCATAGACCGTTTTGCAGGGAATTGCTGCGATGCTGCGCCAACCGTTTGCCAAAATGTCGCAGGAAACAATGCATTCCTGCCCGTTAATCACCGCGAGAAACGGTGCCGTCGGTATGCGGCCCGCAAGCTCCGCGCAGAGGCCCGAAAGATTTTGCCCGATTTGGTCTTTCTCCGTCGCGCTCATAATGGTTCCGGCGGAATCCGCAACCGCTGCCCAAACGCCCGGTGCATCCGGAAGAAAGGCGGAAAACACGCTCTCCCGCACGGAGATCACCAGATAGTTGTCATAATCGACCTGATAGCCGTAGTTGAGCGGACGGCCAAAGACGACCTGCCGCTCACCGCCCTTGCCGCGCACCGGAATGCATCGAATGACACTGACATGCGGAGAGACCTTCTGCTCGGCAAAGGGAAAGCTGTCGCTTTTGGAGCGGATGAAATAACCGTCGGAGGCCAGCGTGGCATTGCTCGTGTAGATGGTCAGGCGGTCGATGTTGCCGTTAGCCACCAGAAAGCCGGAAAGCTTGGCACTGAACTCGTTGTATGTGTTGATATATTCAATGTCGGAGGTGTAATTGGTGTTGAGCTGGGCTTGCAGCTTGCTGTCTGTATAGAGCAGGGAGGAGATCTGCTCGATCGGCGTAATGATCGAATCCACACCGGAGGACAGCCGCTGGGTCATGTTTTGCAGATCATTCTCTGCCTGCTCGCGCAAACGGTTTCGGGAATCAATGGAGCCGTAGACCGTCACGATCAGCAGCGGGATGATGCTGGCAATCAGCAAAAGCATCAGCATTTTCTTTCGAATCGGAAGGTCGTTCAGCTTCCGCTGGAGCTTTTTGAAGGCCTGTCTCACGGAGAACACCTCTTTTTATACTGCGACGGCGTCATACCGAACCGCTTGGCAAACAGCGCACAAAAATAAGAGGGATTCTGATAGCCGAGCTGCGCAGAAATCTGCGTGATCTTCAGATTGCTGCCGTCCAGAAGCTGCGCTGCGCGGATCAGGCGTTTCTCCGTAAGATATTCCAGAACGGTGCAGCCGAGCTGCTTTTTGAACATGGTACTGAAATAGTTTGCAGAAAGACCAAACTCCGCCGCGATCTCGTCGATCGAAAGCGGCTTCGAAAGGTTCCGGTCAATATAGGCTGTGATCTTCTGAACCGAAAGGAGGCGCTGATCGGCGGTCGTTTCTACGATTTTTCCCATCAGCTTTTGCAAAAAGTCGGCCATTTCCTCGCACATTGTCACGGGACTGACAATGTGGAAGATACGGAACAGCAATGCCGTTTTTGCGGCTTCTCCCGTCTTTTGGAAGGAAGCCAGCTCGGGAAGCGTCTGCAAAAGCGTCTCGATCAGTTCCGCAGACAGCCGATGATACGCTCTGCTGTCCGCCGGAAGGCAGTGATAGTACGCCTGCAGCCATTGCAGAACTGCTGTGGTGCTCAGCCGGTTAATTGCCGCTGTCAAGCATTCTGTCTCCGGTCGCGGGCGGAGTGCTTCCTCGGGAATTTTCCACGACAGCTTGTGCAGTCGGCCGGAACCCTGATGCAGCAGCAGCTCGTGTGCCGCGCAGCGCAGGACTCTGATCGTTTCGGCCGCATCGGTGATTGCCGTGGGCGCATCCGTACTGACTGCATTCACCCAGCGGCGTTCCTCCGGCGCGAGCGCGGCAAGCATGGGCTCGTCAAAGCACTGCGTGGAAAGCAGCAGCAGCTCCTCTGCCTTCAGCGTCAGAAGGACTGTGCCGGGGAGCGCGCAGCATTTTATGATGCTGCTTTTCAAAGCTTCCGGCATTGCCTCTCCTTGTGTTTCCCGCAGATAGGCAAGCTCTCCGATTTGCAGCAGCGTAAAATAGCAGGCGCTGCTTTTCGTCCCGTCTGGACAGCGCAGCGCCGGCGTATAGCCGGGCATCGGGTTGACCGCCGCTGCCGATGCCGCAGCAAGAATATACTCGCGCAGATTGCTTCTGGACGCTGCGGAAATGGCGCGCCGCTCGTCGCAGTGCAGGCGGACTCTTTCCAAAAGCGCAGGGACCTCGGCCAGATCGATCGGCTTCAAAAGAAAATCTACGGCATCGACTGTGATCGCGTTTTTCAGATAATCGTGCTGGTCATAGCCCGTCAAAAAAACGATGGCAATATCCGGATACTGCGCGTGCAGGCGGACAGACAGCTCGATCCCGTCCATCACAGGCATCTTAATATCGGTCACGACAACATCGGGCCGCTGCTCGGAAATCGTGTGCAGAGCCTGTGCGCCGTTCATCGCGGTCGCGCAGATCTCAAAGCCATAGGCTGCCCAGTCGATATTGTCCCGCAGGAGCTGGAGCTCCAGATATTCGTCGTCAACAAGCAGAACACGGTACATTTTTCAGTTTTCCTTTCGGATTCTTCTGTGCGTTTATCATAAGGCATATGCCGCAGAAAGTCAATTGCTTGTGCAAAATGAATAGAAATGGATTAGCTTTCAGAGAATCGTGGTATTTCATATCTCTCTGCATTCTGCTATGATGAAAAGCAAGGAGGGGTGAACGCATGAGAGAAAAAGCAATGGCCAAAATGCCCTCACATAAACTCGGCAAGAAAATCCTGCGGCAAAGATACCTGCTGCTCATGCTTCTTCCGGCTGTCCTTTGGGTAATTCTATTCTGCTACGCGCCAATGGTCGGCCTGTATATGGGCTTTGTCAATTTTAAGCCAACGCTGGGCAATTTCTGGAAAACGCTGTTCAGCAGTGAGTTTGTTGGCTTGCAGTGGTTCAAATACTTCTTTTCCGGAAATGACTTCTGGATTGTTATGCGCAACACGCTGGTTTCCAGCGGCTTGACCCTGATCTTTGGCTTCATTGCGCCGATCACGATCGCGCTGCTTCTGAATGAGGTAAAAAACGTCCGCTTCAAAAAAGCGGTGCAGACGGCATCGTACCTTCCGTACTTTGTTTCCTGGGTCATTGCGGCGAATATCATTACGACGCTGCTTTCCTCCTCCGGGGCGATCAACTCGCTGCTCAAAGCGCTGGGTCTGATTGACGAGAGTATCCTGTTCTTGCAGGAGGGAAAGTATTTTTACTGGATCATTGCCCTGTCAAACACCTGGAAGGACATGGGCTACAATTCCATCATCTATCTTTCCGCGATCTCTGCGGTCAACCCCGAGCTGTTTGAAGCCGCAACGGTGGACGGCGCAAGCCGCTGGAAGCAGATCTGGCATGTGCTGCTGCCGGGAATCAAGCCGACCATCATCATCATGCTGATTCTCTCCATCGGAAGCCTTTTGAACACGGGCTTCGACCAGTTTTTCCTGCTGGGAAATTCCCTGACGCGCAATTTCTCCGACGTGATCGACACCTATGCTTACCGCTATGGCATTCAGAAGGGTATGTTCTCCTATGCCAGCGCCGTGTCGCTGTTTAAGTCTGTTGTGGCTTTTATTCTCGTCTTTACCGTCAATAAGATCGCCAAAAAGACTGAGAACAGCCACCTGTTTTAGGAGGGAACGCCATGGTGCAGAAAAAAGGGTTTCGCCTGAGCAGCGTTTTGATCTATGCTGCGCTGAGCCTTCTGTTTATCATCACATTTTATCCATTTTGGAATATCTTTGTTCTCTCTCTGAACGACGCAACGGATTCGCTGCGCGGCGGTCTGATGCTCTGGCCGCGCGTGTTTTCCATTGACAGCTATAAGGCAGTCTTGTCTGATACGGCGCTGCTCTCCTCGCTCCGGGTGACGCTGCTGCGCACAGCCGTCGGCGTACCGCTGAATCTTCTGGCCGTGACAACGCTGGCCTACGCTCTGAGCCAGCGCGACCTGATCGGCCGCCGCCAGATCAATCTGCTGTTTGTTTTCACCATGTATTTCAGCGGCGGACTGATTCCGACCTACATGATCGTCAAATGGCTGGGACTGATCGATAACTTTCTGGTATACCTCCTGCCGGGCCTGTACAACGTGTATTGGATGATTCTGGTGCGAACCTACATGGAGGGGCTTCCTTACAGTATGATCGAGTCGGCAAGGATCGATGGAGCCAACGACATCCAGATTTTTGCAAAGGTTGTGCTTCCCTCGTGTGCGCCGGTCGTGGCGACCATCGGGCTTTTCTCTGCAATTTATCATTGGAATGCTTGGTATGACTCATATATTTACACGAACAAGCCAGCACTGGAGACGCTCTCCAACACGCTGGTCAAAATTCTCAACCAGTACCAGACGGGCGCGATGATGACGCAGGCGCAGCAGATGGCCGCAAGCGCCAAGCGCCTGCCCGTGTCCAGCGAGAGCATTCGGATGACGGTCACGATGGTAACGACGATTCCGATCATTCTGGTCTATCCCTTCGTGCAGAAGTATTTCATCAAGGGCATGATGCTCGGGTCCGTAAAGGAATAACTCTATAAATTATAAATCGGGGGATTTTTTATGGCAAAAATCGTATTACTCGGCGCAGGAAGCTCGATTTTCTGCAAGAATGTCCTTGGCGACTGCCTGCTTACGCCGTCGCTGGCTGACGCGGAGATTGCGCTGTGCGACATCGACGGTGAGAAGCTGGCGCAGTCGGAACGGCTGATTCGCAGGCTCAATGAAAAGCTGGGTACCAAGGCGACTGTCACAGCCTCGACAGATCGGCGTGCGGTTCTGAAGAACGCGGATTATGTCATCAACACCATTTCCGTCGGCGCATACGACCCGTACATCATTGCAGACTTTGAGATTCCGCAGAAGTACGGTCTTGAGCAGACGGTTGCCGATACGCTCGGTGTGGGCGGTCTGTTCCGCGGCCTGCGCACGATTCCGGTCATGCTGGAGATTGCGCGCGATATGGAGGAGCTGTGCCCGGACGCATGGCTGTTGAACTATACGAACCCGATGGCGATCGTTACCGGTGCCGTGCAGCAGAGCAGCGGCATCAAGTGTGTCGGCCTGTGCCACAGCGTGCAGGTGTGCGCCAAGGAGCTCCTTGAGGGGCTTGGGATGTCCACCGAGGGCGTGACATGGCGCATCGGTGGTATCAATCACCAGGCTTGGCTTCTGGAGCTGAAACGAAACGGAGCCGATATTTATCCCGAGGTACGCGAAGCCGCGCTGGCCCGCACGGACAGCCACAACGACATGGTACGCTACCAGATCATGAAGGTGTTCGGCTACTATGTCACCGAGTCCAGCTCGCATGGTTCGGAATATCTGCCGTATTATCACAAGTTCCGCTATCCGGAGCTGAAGGAGATCTATCATCTGCCGACCAACGGCTACAAAAACTGGGGACGCGGCAAAGCCGAATACTGGCAGGAAATCGAAAATATGATCGAGGACGACAGCCTGACGCACGTCCGCAGTCGCGAATACGCTTCCTATATTCTCGATTCCATGGAAACCAACACACCCTACGAGATCGCCGGAAACGTGCTGAACACGAACGGCCTGATCTCCAACCTTCCGCGCAAAGCCTGCGTTGAGGTTCCCTGTCTGGTCAATGCAAACGGTATTCAGCCCATCAGCTTCGGCAGCCTGCCGGAGCAGTGCGCAGCGGTCAACCGCACGAACATCAATATGCAGCTTCTTTCCATCGAGGCCGCTCTCACCGGTAAGCGTGAGCATATTTACCACGCGGCGCTGCTTGACCCGCACACCTCGGCGGAGCTGTCCATTGACGATACTATCGCCATGTGCGATGAGCTGATTGAGCTGAACAGACCGTTCATCCATCCCGACTTCTTCCGTTGATATTGCGTTTCTCCTCGCGGAAATGTAATATATATGAAAATCTTTTGGAGGGAAAATCATGAAAAAAGCACTGGCACTGATCCTCGCAATCTTGATGCTGGTTTCTGTCCTCTGCGCCTGTCAGAACGCAGACCAGCCCAGCAACGATCCGCAGTCTCCCAGCGAAAGCAATGCTCCCGGCAAAGAAGATACCCCGACAATCACGCTGACGTGGTTCGATAAGAACACCGGCGAAGCCTTCACCGATCCGGTCGCAGAGGTCATCAAGGAAAAGACCGGCATCAACATTGAAATCCAGCAGCCCACCGGCGACCCCAACGAAAAGCTCGTTCTGATGATGACCGGCGACACTCTGCCGGACGTCGTCCTGATGGATCGCAGAAGCGACATTGTCAATCAGTACATTGAAGCCGGCGCGCTGATTCCTCTTGACGATCTGATTGAGCAGTACGGCCCGAACATCAAGGAAATGTATGGCGAGGTTCTGAATCTCAGCCGCTATTCTGACGGCCACACCTATTATCTGAACAACTGGTACGACCTCGACCCGACACCCGACCGTGCGATCAACATCCGCATGGATCTTCTCAAGGAGCTTGGCTACGGCGAAAAGGCCGAAAAGGGCGAACCTTTCTCGCAGGACGAGTTCGTTGCCATGCTGAAGGCGTTTAAGGAAAAGTATCCGACCATCGACGGTCAGGAAACGATTCCCTTTGCACTCAACGGTGAATATATGGAGACCGTCCTGAGCACCTTCCGCGGCATGTACGGCATGAAGAACTACTATGAAACCGAAGATCATCAGCTCCTTTTCAGCGTCAGAGATCCGCAGTATCTGGATATGGTGACTTTCATCAACTCTCTTTATCGTGACGGCCTGCTCGACCGTGAATGGGCGATCACGAAGGCTGACGCCTTCAGTGAAAAACTGGCAAGCGGCCGCGTATTTGCTGCCAACGGCGGCACTCCCAGCGATGTCAACGGCCTGTTCATTCAGGACGAGGGCGAGGACACGGACAAGCAGTTTTATATGTTCAAGGTTGTTGCAGACGGCGTGGATCCCAACAAGACGACCTACAGCCCGCGCAGCTCCCTTGGCTGGGACGCGATCGGTATCACCAAGGCCAATAAGTATCCCGAGGAAACCATCAAGCTCTTTGACTTTCTTGCCAGCGAGGAAGGCCAGTATCTGCTGATGTGGGGCGTGGAAGGCAAGGACTGGACGATTGAAAACGGCGTCCACGTTCCAAACGAAAAGACGATCCCCGGCTTCCGCGAGGACTGGGGCGCATACAGCAAGGAGACCGGCATCCGCAAGTGGTCGTGGTTCGTCAAGAACGGCTACGGCTCCGATGGTACGCCGTATGACCTTGTTACCAAATACGATCTCGATGCCGTTGCCTCCCATGCGCTCATTTCCATGGCCGGCTCCGTCTGGGACACCGCTCCCTATGACAACGTCAGCCCGACCAGCGGTACGCCGGAGGCCCTTGCCGAGCAAAAGTGCAACGACATCATCGACCAGTACTTTGCGCAGATGGTCTATGCACAGTCCGAGGATGAGGTCAAAGCGCTTTATAATGACATGATGTCCGAGCTCGAAGCGAACGATGCCGCCGCAGTTGAAAAGATCTATACGGAGAATTATCAGGCGCATCTGAAGCTTTGGAACTGATACACCGTCGAGTGATATATCTATAAGCTGAACGAAAATTGGATAGTCGCAATAGATACTACAACCGCCAGTCCTGTTTCAAACGGGACTGGCGGTTGTAATATAA
>CAMEMX010000010.1 GCA_945927915.1 uncultured Clostridia bacterium | reverse complement strand
CTGTCGGTCAGGAGCATGACAAGACGGTCAATGCCGAAGCCAAGACCACCCGTAGGCGGCATACCGTATTCCAACGCATTGATAAAGTCGTAGTCCACCTTCGCACGGCAGTTGGGATCGAGCGACTTGCGCTCCGCGACCTGCCGCTCGAAACGGGCGCGCTGGTCGATGGGATCGTTCAGCTCAGAGAAGGCATTGCCGAATTCCGTGGCGTTGATGAAGTATTCAAAGCGCTCGGTGAACGCGGGATCATCCGGCTTGCGCTTGGCAAGCGGGCTGATCTCCACGGGGTAATCATAGATAAACGTCGGCTGGATCAGCTTGTCCTCAACGAAAGCATCAAAGAATTCCGCAAGGATCGCACCCTTGGTCGGCACCTCAGGCAGCGCGACGTGGTGCTCCTTTGCGCAGGCGATGGCATCTGCATCCGTTTTCCAATCGCGGAAATCGACGCCGCTGTACTTCTTCACGGCATCGACCATCGTCAGGCGCTCCCAGTGTCCGAGGTCGATCTCGTGACCCTGATACGGCACGACAAGGCTGCCGCAAACATTCTGCGCAACCTGCTTCATCATATCCTCGACAAGATCCATCATGCCGTGGAAATCCGTATATGCCTGATAAAGCTCGATCGTGGTGAATTCCGGATTGTGCTTCGGATCCATGCCCTCGTTGCGGAAGATCCGACCGACCTCATAGACGCGGTCCATGCCGCCGACGATGAGGCGTTTCAGATACAGCTCCGTTTCAATGCGGAGCACCATGTCCATATTGAGGGTATTGTGGTGCGTGTAGAACGGGCGAGCAGAGGCGCCGATCTCAAACGGCGTCAGGATCGGCGTATCGACTTCCAGGAAGCCGCGCCCATCCAGGAAGCTGCGCAGCTCGCGCAGGATAAGGCTGCGCTTGACAAACGTATCCTTGACGTTGGGGTTCACGATAAGGTCGACGTAGCGCTGGCGATAACGCGTTTCAAGGTTCGTCAGACCATGGAACTTATCGGGCAGCGGCAGCAGCGCTTTCGCCAGAAGAACAACATCATGCGCGCGGACAGAGATCTCGCCGCGCTGCGTGCGGAAAACATCGCCATGGACGCCGACAATGTCACCGATGTCGAGCTTGCGGCAGCGTTCAAACACAGCCTCGTCCATCTCGTCGAACTTCAGATAGATCTGGATGCGTCCTGCCGCGTCCTGCAGGTCGCAGAACAGCACCTTGCCCATGCCGCGCTTGGACATGAGACGACCGCTGACGGAGACAGACTTCCCCTCCATCTGATCAAAGGAATCCTTGATCTCGGCGCTGTTGGTATCGAATGCGAATTTGGTCTGTGCGAAGGGATTCATCCCCTCCTGCTGAAGCTGCGCGAGCTTCTCACGGCGGATACGAACCTGATCCACCATCGAAAGCTCCGGCTGCTGCGTATTCTTAGCCACGTTATTCCTCCTGTGTTATCGTTCTACGGCGAGAATCTCAAATTTGATCAGGCCGGCCGGGGCGTCGACCTCGACGATGTCGCCGATATGCTTGCCGAGCATCGCCTTGCCGAAGGGAGAATCGTCGGAGATGCGCGCTTCCATCGGATTCGCCTCCTGCGAGCCGACGATGGCATAGACCGCATTCTCTTCGAATTCCAGATCGCGGACGGTAACGGTGCAGCCAAGGCCGACCACGCCGGTGTCCTCGGAATCGGTCGTCTCGTCAAAAACGACTGCGTGCGAGAGGATATTCTCCACCTCGGCAATGCGTCCGTAGAGCTTCGCCTGCTCGTTCTTCGCCTCATCATATTCACTGTTCTCAGAAAGGTCGCCGAAAGAGCGCGCTTCCTTGATCTGCTCCGCAACTTCTTTCTCACGGGTCGTTTTCAGATAGTTCAGCTCCGCCTCAAGCTCCTTCAGGCGTTCTCTTGTCAATTTAAACTCTTTTGCCATGCCGATTCCTCCAAAAATACAATTTTTCCAATAGATTATAGAAGATAAACAGCCTATCTGTCAAGTGTTAATGTGTCAGTTTTCGTTCTTTGCGTCCAGCGCCGCGATTGCAGCCTGGAGCTGGGCGTCGTCAGCCTTGGAAACCTTTTCGTAGTATAGATTCGCATAGGTCTCGTCATCCACCTGGACCGGGATATCCGGCGTGATGCCGACGCCCGCAAGCGTAACGCCGTTCGGCGTCTGATAATGACCGGTCGAGATCGCGACCGCGGAGCCGTCACTCAGGCGGAAGGTCTGCTGATAATTCGCCTTGCCGCTGGTCTGCGTACCGACCACAACAGCCGCGCCGTATTCCTGCAGGGCAACGGCAAAGAATTCCGCCGCGGAATAGGAATCCTCGTTGACCAGCACTGCCATCGGAATATCAATATGGCTCTCGTCGGAATAGTCTACCTCTTCCTTGCCGAGATAATCCACGGAGCGGAACAGCGGGCCTTCCGGAAGCAGATAATCAAGCACCTCGACAAGCTCGTGCTTGTAGCCGCCGGGGTTGAACCGAACATCAAAGATCAGCGCAGTAGCTCCCTGCGCGATCATATCGTCGATCGCGGCAATGGAATCGCGGGCGCAATTCGTATCAAAGTTATTGATCTTGATATAGCCGTAGCCATTATCCAGAAGCTCTGCAACAACGACCTCGGTCTCGATGATCTGGCGCGTGATCGTTACGTCAAAGCGCTTGCCGTCGCGGAGAATCGTGAGCTTTACGTCAGTTCCGGCCTCGCCGCGGACGAGATTCTTCGCGCCTGTCATGCCAAGCTCTGCCACGTCCTGTCCTTCAACGGCAACGATCACGTCGCCGTTCTGAAGCTGGGCAAGCTCCGCCGGGCTGTTGTGCGTGACAGAGATGATCCGCACCCCGCCCTCATCCGGTGCGTCCTCGATGGTCACGCCGATGCCGACATAGGCGTTATTATTCTGTTCGACAAGGGAATCGTATTCCTCAGCGCTGACATAATAGCTCCAGCGGTCCCCTGTTGAGGAGATGACCGCCGCCGCGAGATAGTCTCCGAGCTGATCTGTGGTATAATCGTCGACATAATAGGTGTCGATCAGTCCGAGGATCTCCGTAACCTTATTCAAATATGCCGGCGTCTGCCCCGCTTCGTTGAGAATCGGGCTGCCGTTGCCGTCCGTTTCTTTCGCAGCATCCGTCCTGCGGACGATGATGTCAAAGGAAAGAAGGATAATGCAGACTGAAAGAAGGACGCAAAGAAGGATCTTGAAAAATAAATTGAGCTGTTTCATTATTGTGCTCTCCATGTGCCGAAAATGGTTTGCCCAGAGCCTTTGGAAGGCTCTGGGTAAAAGAATTATTGAAGGGTGATATACGCCATCGGATTCACCGTCGCACCGTTATAGTAGATGGTGAAGTGCAGATGCGGGCCGGTGGAATATCCCGTCGAGCCGACATAGCCAATGACCTGTCCGCGCTCAACATACTGACCCTCGCTGACAACGTAATTCGTCATGTGACCATACAGGGATGAGAATCCGTCCATGTGATTGATCGTGACATAATAGCCGTAAGCGTAGTTATATGTAGCGGTCGTGACATAGCCGCTCTTGGTGGCATAGATCGGCGTGCCTGAGCCGATGGCAAGGTCCACGCCGTTGTGCAGCGAATAGTTGCCGGTGATGGGGTGGACACGATAGCCGTAGGGGCTGGTGAGCACGACACCGACGCCGGCAGGCAACGGGAAACGGAAGCTCTCATTGCTCGCGGGATAATCTCCCGGATCATCGTCATCCGGGTCGTCGCCGTTGCCCGGTGTGGGCGGATGCTGCTCCTCCCATTCTCTTTGCAGCGCTTCGGTACGCTCCTGCTCGAGCTTTGCAATCTCGTCGCTGAGCGCGGCCTCCTCCGCTTCGTACTTCTCCGTTTCTTCGATCAGCTTCTGCTTATCGGAGACGAGCTGAGCGAGCAGTTCGTCGGATTCCTTACGCTTCTCGTCCAGAAGCTGCTCCGATTCGGCGAGCTCGGCCTTCTTCTGCTCCAGCTTTGCCTTTTGCGCAGCAAGCTCCTCTTTGGCGGCAAGGATCTCGGCGGCGACGGAACGCATTTCCTCCATCATCCGCTGGTCGGCAAGGGCGACCTCCTCGATCATCACGCGGTTGCGAAGCATATCGGTGAAGCTCTCGGACGAAAGAAGCACAGACCAGATGGAAATATTGCCGCGTTCCTGCAGGGCGCGCATTCTCAGTCTGTAACGGTCAAACAGATCTGCCTGCTTCTGCTCCAGCTCGTCCAGCTCCGCCTGCTTTTCCGCAATGAGCTGATTGAACTGGTGGATCTGTTCGTTGACGATCTCGACTTCTCTGCGCGTCAGCTCGATCTCCTGATCGACCTGCGCCTTTTGTTCGACGACCGTCAGCGTCTTGCTCTTATTCTCAGCGATCTGTTCCTCCAGCGCCTCGCGTTCAGCGGCAAGCGCTTCGGATTTTTCCTCGAGAGAATCGATCTCGGCCTGGATCTCAGCAGATGATTTTGCGTTGACGACCATCACGATCAGACCGGCAAGCAGCGAAACTGCCAGCAGCAGCGCGATGCCGGAGACGATCACTCTTCTGTACTTATACATTATGATACCTCCCAACAAAAAAGTCAGCGATTATCAAACCTTCAGGAAGCGGCGGATGGAGAGCATACTGCCCAGAATACCGATGCAGAAGCCGGACACGGCGCAGATGCCTGCCATCGGCCACATAAATTCCGCAAAGGGGACCGCCGAAATGAAGGCAATGTCCATTCCGTTGATTGCATTACGGATCACTTCATACAGGCCCCAGACGATGAAGAACGAGAACACCGAACTGAACAGTCCAAGCAGGAAGCCCTCGATCACAAACGGGAAGCGGATAAAGCTGTTGGTCGCGCCGACCATCTTCATGATCGCGATTTCCTCGCGGCGGTCGAGCATGGCAAGGCGGATCGTGTTGGAAATAATGATGAGCGAAACGACAAGCAGGACAGCGGCAATCGCGATCGTAGCGGCGTAGAGCAGATTGCGGATGTCCGCAAGCGACTCAGCCGTTCTGACATCGCCCTTTACCTCAGCTACACCGACCACCTTTTCAAGTGCGGACATCGTCTCGCTCGCCTTGTCGTTGTCGACCAGCGTGATCTCAAACTGATCTCTGAAATTTTCGGGATACAGGCCGTCAAACGTCGATTCATCCGAATCGCCGATGAATTCCTTCAGCGCCTGTGCACGTGGAATAAAGACTGCGTTGTCAACGTTGTCGACCAGATTGATCTCCGAGCCGACGTTCTTGGCCTCCGCTTCGGTATAGGTCTCGTCGATGATAACAAGCACGCGCATCTCCTTCTGCAGGTCGTCGACGATCAGGCTCATGTTGTAGGAAATGAGCAAAAAGCAGTTGATGATAACGAGACACGCCACGGTGATGCAGATAGCGGCGAAGGACATAAAGCCGTGCTTGAACACCGCACGCAGGCCCTCGCCCATCAGATAGCCGAAATTATTATGCTTCATAGTTGTAATACCCGTCCATTCCGTCGCTGATTACCCTGCCCTCGTCGATGGCGACAACACGCTTGGTGAAGCGGTCGACCAGTCCCTTCTCATGGGTGACGACCATGACCGTCGTGCCGAGGGCGTTGATCTGCTCGAGCAGCAGCATGATCTCAAAAGAGCGCGCCGGGTCAAGGTTACCGGTCGGCTCGTCGGCAATGATCATCGTTGGGTTGTTGATGAGGGCGCGGGCGATAGCCACACGCTGCTGCTCGCCGCCGGAGAGCTCACGCGGCAGGCGGCGACCCTTGTTTTCCAGCCCGACAAGTTCCAGAACATACGGTACGCGTTTTTTGATCTCCTTGCCGGAGGCGCCGATAACACGCATGGCAAAGGCGACATTTTCATAAACGGTCTTGTTTTCGATCAGGCGGAAATCCTGAAAGATAACGCCAAGCGTTCTGCGCATATACGGAATGGAGGAACGCTTGATGGATTCGAGCTTGTAGCCATTGACCAGGATAGAGCCGGAGGTCGGCTTCAGCTCGGCAGTCAGCAGCTTGATGATGGTCGACTTGCCTGAGCCGGACTGCCCGACCAGAAAGACAAACTCGCCGTCGTCAATGTGCATATCAATGCCGTTAAGGGCGTGCGTGCCGGTATCGTAGGTTTTTGTAACGTTAATCAGATCGATCATAATAACACCAGATTCCTTTATGCCATACGGCTTTCCCGCGAGGCAAGGTATTTTTTGACCATCAGCGCGACCTTGAAGATGATCGCGTCGTCAAATTCGCGCAGATCGAGGCCGGTCAGCTTTTTGATTTTTTCCAGGCGGTAAACGAGCGTGTTGCGATGTACAAACAGCTTCCGCGATGTCTCAGAGACGTTCAGGCTGTTTTCAAAGAACATATTGATTGTGAACAGGGTCTCCTGGTCGAGCGAATCAATGGAATTCTTCTTGAAGACCTCCGACAGGAAGATCTCACACAGCGTTGTCGGGAGCTGATAGATCAGGCGACCGATGCCGAGGTTCTCATAATTGAGGACGGTTTTTTCGGTGTCAAAGACCTTGCCGACCTCAATGGCGACCTGCGCCTCTTTATAGGAGTCGGCAAGCTCGCGCAGGTGCTCCGAGATCGTGCCGATGCCGATGGTCGTGCGGGCGAACAGCTCGCTCTTGAGGCGTTCCTCGATCGCCTTGCCGATGCGGGTCAGCTCCTCGCCGCTCGTATCCGGAGCGACCTGACGGACAATGGCGACATCCGTCTCGTTAACGCTGATGACAAAATCCTGCTGTTGGTCGGTGAACATCGACTGCAGCAGTTCCACGACAGCCACATCCGCGCGACCGCGCTGACGAACAAGGAAGACCACGCGCGGCAGCTCCGTCGGGAAATGCAGCTCCTTTGCCCGGATATAGATGTCACCCGGCAGGATATTATCCGTGATGATATTCTTGACGAAGGTGCCCTTATCATGCTTTTCCTCATAATAAGCCTTGGTGAAGTTCAGCGAGACCTGCGCCATACGGCACAGCGCCTCGGCCTGCTCCCCCGTCCCCGTGACAAAAGCGCTGAAGCCAAACGTGGGATTCCAGTCCTTTAACGCAAAAAATGTCCGCCCATCGACGGAAACAGGGCTTTCGGGCATAGCGGCGACCGCAGCAGCGGCCTCGCCCCAGCGCTCACCGATCATGGATACGTCACCGGCAGCGATAACGTTTCCTTCCGTATCAATAACACCTACACAGGCCTGCGATGCAGCGGTGAGCTGCTCGGTCACGCTCTGAAAAATACGACTTGACATAAGCCGTCCTCCTTCGTCTTCGGAAAAATGCCGGGAGTCGTCAAAATTGCGTATATATAATACTCCAAATTTCAACAGAATGCAAGAGCTTTTATACATATTATTTCAATTCAGGGCGTGATTTTTATGAACTTTTGATAGTTTTTCGTCAATATGGACAAACAGAGCAGAGAATTTTCGTCAAAATGTTTTAGTTATTCCTTAAAACTTTTTCGTCAAAATCAACAGATTCCAGAGCAGCGATCTCCGTTTCTGTCAGTTCACGCGTCATGCAGACAGGAAGATCACCCAGCTCCACGCCGCCTTCGGCAATCCGGCGAAGGTAGGAAACAGGCTTTCCGCGTGAAGCCAGCATCCGACGCACCTGATGGTATTTCCCCTCGCAGACCCGAACGATGCACTTGCCCGCCGCGAGCTTTTCAAGCACCGCCGGGCGGCAGACCGTACCGTCACGCAAGACGCAACCCGCGGAAAACGCCGCGATGTCTGTCTCGTCGATCTCCCCGGCGTGCTCGGCATAATAGGTCTTCTCAACGCCGTGCTTCGGTGAGATCAGGCGGTGCGCCAGATCGCCGTCGTTCGTGAACAGCAGCAGTCCCTCCGTCTCCTTGTCGAGCCTGCCGACGGGCATCAGCTTGCGATACTGCGGCGGCAGGTATTCCATCACCGTTTTGAAGTCTTTGTCCTGCGCGGCTGTCACGCAGCCGGCGGGCTTATTCATCATCAGGACGATCCTGCCGCGGCTGCGTCCGACGATCTCACCGTCAAGCGTGACCGTATCGGCAGCTTCATCGATTTTCATCTCCGGCGCGAACACGGCATTACCATTGACGCAGACACGTCCCGCACGCACGACCTCCTTGATCTTCCTGCGCGACTCCACACCGGCCTCGGACAGGAAGCGATCCAAACGCTGCATCTTGCTGCTCCCTTCGGGTATATTTGTCCATTACGGGACATACAGTGTATCAACCATTAAACACTTCGGGGGGAATTTCATGTTTGTCTTGACTGCCAAGCTATCAAAATCCAAACTCATTGCGGCAGGCGTCGTCCTGCTTGCCGCCATATTGCTGATCGTCCTGCTCGCCGCTTCGGGCGGCGAAGACAAGGCGAAAACGCAGTCGCCCATCGGCAATACCAACGATGACCGCGTTGCCTACCTCGCGACCTTCGGCTGGAGCGTGAACGCCGAGCCGACGCAGACGCAAAAGGTCAAAATCCCGGACACGGCGGAGAACAAGGTCTTCGCGCGCTACAACGACCTGCAAAAGAGCCAGGGCTTTGACCTCACGGATTTTGCGGGGAGAGAGGTCATGCGTTATGTCTATGAGATCCTCAACTACCCTGACGCGTCCGCGCCGGTCTATGCAAGCGTCCTGGTCTATGACGGGCACATCATCGGCGGAGATGTAACGAACAGCGCCCCCGACGGCGTCATTCACGGCTTTGCTCTGCCCTCCGGAACGCAGACTGCACCGGAGACGACGCAGCAGACCGAGCCGCAATCCACCGAAGAGACCTCCGAAGAAGCGGCATCCTCCGCCGAATAGGTTTTTACCAATTATAGCATAAGCGGGCGCAGAAAAAAAGAGTTGCTTTTTGGCAAACAGAGCGGTATAATAGCGCTAACTGAATAGAGCAGTCTTCAGGGCAGGGTGAAATTCCCGACCGGCGGTAAAGTCCGCGAGCGCTCCGGCGCATGATTCGGTGCAACTCCGAAACCGACAGTACAGTCTGGATGGAAGAAGAGTATTACAAATTTGCATCATTTTTGTATCCAATTTGTACCCGAAGGCGCTCCTTCGGGTATTATTTTTTGGAGGCTCACAAAATGAAACACGAACAAGTCAAAAAGCTTACCGTCCTTGCCATGTTATGCGCCGTGGCGTACGTTATCGTCGCGCTCGTGCGCATCCCTGTGGTCATGTTCCTGAAGTACGAGCCGAAGGACGTCATCATCACCTTCGGCGGCTTCCTCTACGGTCCCCTCGCTGCCCTGCTCGTAGCGACCGTCGTTTCGTTCATTGAGATGCTGACCGTCAGCACGACCGGCTGGATCGGCCTCGTGATGAACATCCTCAGCACGGCAGCGTTCTCCTGCACCGCCGCCATCGTCTACCGCAAAAAGCACACACTTTCCGGCGCTGTCATCGGCCTGCTGCTCGGCTCGATTGCCATGACAGTCGTGATGCTGCTGTGGAACTATGTGCTCACGCCGCTTTACATGGGCATGGCTCGCGCGGACGTTGCCGCAATGCTCGTGCCGGTCTTCCTGCCGTTCAACCTGCTGAAGAGCGGCCTCAACAGTGCGATCACTATTCTGCTCTACCGGCCGCTGGTGCAGGGTCTGCGCCGTGTCGGCCTGTTCCCGCGCAGCGAATCGGGCCGCGCACCCGCGCGCAGCCACAAGCTCTGGGTCTGGCTCGGTGCTGCGGCTGTGCTGGTCGTCTGTGTCCTGCTGCTCCTGCATTGGAACAACATCATTTGATGCGAAAGCCCCGTATCCTGCCGGATACGGGGCTTTCCTGATTGATACGTCAGGAATAGAGATGCTGCATCAGGGAATCGTAGACCATCTTCTGTCTGGAGCGGTACGCACCGACCTGATTTCCGGTATCCGTCTGCAGCGCTGCATAGATGTTGTCGAGCGTATACGGTGCCGCGGTCTTGCCGAGAACACGCGTGAGCGCGGATTTGCCGCCCTGATGACGAATATTCGCACACATCATCTGTGCGTCAATATCCGTGACGCCCATGCTGCGGGCTTCGGCCATATAGTTGGCCATCTGCTCGTCGAGCAGCGCGTCCTGGCACTTGATACCCTCGGGAGAGCTGATGATCGCCCGGATGCAGGCGGCCTTCGCTGATGTCCTGGAGAGCTTATAGGTGCTCCAATCGCAATGATCGAGGTCATAGGCGATGCCTGCGGTATCCAGCGCCGCGAAAGTCGCGGGATAGGTCGTGCGGATGCGGTTCAAAAGGGTCTTCGCCTCCGTACCATACCACTGACCGCCGCCGATCGTAATTGCGTGTTCGCTGGAGCTGCTGGTATAAGCCTCGACAAAGCTGCTGTAGTCCACGCGACCATAGACCTGACCGCCGGTCTCAACCGCGTAGATGATCTTGCGGATGACTGCCATCTGGGCAGCCGTGGGCACGCCGGAGGCCGGCGCGGTCTCCACTGCCGTGAAGGTGAAGAACTGCGCATTTGAGTTGTTGAAGGTAAAAGACTGAATATTTGTCAGATCAGCGGTGGCTGCGCCCTGAACATCGAGCACACAGGTCGCAGCGCAGGCCGGACGGAGGATGTACTTGCCCTCCTTGAGATAGATGAACCAGCGCTGCGCGGCGGAGCCGTTGTCTTCCCAGACCTGGACATTCGCACCGGCGGTGCTTCTTCCGCCGTCCAAGTCGAGGCAAAGGCCCTGCTTCTGGTTCACGATCTTGTAGCTGCCGTCGCTCTGACGGATGAACTTCCACTGCTGCGCGGCTGCGCCGCTGTCCGGATACAGGATGACATTCGAGCCGCTCAGCGAGAGGTTCTTGCCGGCCAGCGGCCAGTTGATTTTTGCAACGAAATTCGTGCCGAGATCCGCAGGAGTGACAGCGGTCAGATAGTCGACCTTGGTGATCGTGAAGCGCTGGGCATCCGTACCGTTTTCGGTGTAGATCTGCATGAGGGAATAATCGTCCGCAATGCCGCTTGGGACGTCGAGCGCGCAGCTCTGTGCGCAGGCAGGCTTAAGAACATAGGCGCCGTTCGAAGCGTAAATGAACCAGCGCTGCGCCGAGCTGCCGTTGTCAGCAAAGACTTGAACGCTCGTGCCCGGGGTAACGCCCGCACCGTTCACGTCAAGACAAAGGCCCTGTTTTTCATTCATGATCTTATAGCTGCCGTCGCTCTGGCGGATGAAGCGCCAAACCTGCGCCGGAGCGCCGCTGGGCGTATAAGTGATGACGGCTCTGCCGTTCAGGGACAGGTTCTTGCCGGTACCGACCGGCGAGAGCTTTGCGCAGAAGTCTGCACCGAGATCGACCGTCGCAGGCGCGCTGGTCTGGCTGCCGCGGCGGCCCTCATCCATGCCGTAAAGCAGATAGTGCTTATAGCAGGTGGCTTTCGTAACGCCATTGAGCGCAAGGTCGGAATAGTAGTTGAAATAGAAGGACGGATCGAATTCTTCGCTGCCGCGGCGGCCCTCGGTCATACCGTTTTTGAGCAGATGCGACATAGCCTGCAGCGAGTTCATGGAAGCAAGGTCGGAATACTTCGTCGTGTAATACTTGACGTCGAGGATCGGAGAGACAGCACGCTTCTCATTTCTGCCGTTCTCGACAAAATGCTTCATCGCTCTCCAGTAGTTCCTGCCGAAGGCTGCCTTCAGATCGGCATTATCGTTCAGATAAACGGAGATGTCGAAGACCTGGCTTGCGGAACGTCCTTCCTTGATGCCGCTGATCATGAAGTGAGAAAATAGCTTACCGGTATTGTTGCCGAAGGTGTTTTTCAGATCCGCGTAATGCGACGAATAGAAATCGGCATTGAAGATCAAATCTTTGACCGCGGTGAGCTCCGCAGAGTACAGCCGGTTCTCATATTGCCCGTTCTGAACAAAATGCTTGAACGCGGCTATATTATCATTGCCAAACGCAGCTTTCAGGTCGGCATTATTGGTTCGATAGTAAGCGACGTCAAAGAAATAGCTGCCCTGACGGCCTTCCTTAATGCCATAGTTGATAAAATGGTCATACAGCTTCTGCGCGTCATTGCCGTAGGCTTTTTGCAGATCGGGGTATTTGCGCACATAGAAATCCGCGTCGAAGAACCAGTCCTTCAACGCATTGGGAATCGTGACGGAGGTGCCGGCGGTGGAGCCGGCGTCGGGATTGCTCGTGATGATCTCCGTGCCCTTGTAATTCGGCTTGCAGATGTACACAATGTATGTATTGGAGATCGAATAGGATTTGGCTGCGACGGCGCCGCCGTTCGTGGAAATCGTTGCGGAGCTGGTGTTACCCTCGATGGTATAGACCGTGCCGTTGGAATAGCCGGTGACAATGCCGATATGGTTCGTCGTGTTCGAGTTTCTCGAGGACTTGAAATAGATAATGTCACCGGGCTGCGGCGTATAGCCGCCGTTTGCGACCGTCGCGCGGGAATAAGCCTGCCCCCTCGACCGGAACCAACTCAGGCCTGACGGCGTGTAGGAGTGCTTCGGCACGATCGACGTGCTGATGCCCGCAACGTTGGCGCACCAGGAAACGAACATGGCGCACCACATATCCTGCATCCCGTACCACCTGCCGTACTCGGTGTAATTGGCGTTACCGCGTACGGTGCCGGAAAGCTGAGAAGATCCGGAGCCCTCCTGATAGCCGATCTGAGACTTTGCGACATTAACGATGTCGGTCCGCTGGTTTCCGGTCAGCGTAACCTGGGTCAGTGCCGTGTAATACTTCCCGGAACGGTAGGACGCGGAGCCGGTGTAGCGCAGAGCCGATGCCGTAGAGATGTTGGGAAACACGACAGACGCCGCAAGAATGAGCGCCAGGAGTGAGGAAACGATACGTTTTATCGGTTTTTTCATATGTCTTTCTCCTTTATTTTTCACGAACCGCAAACGAAAAAATGCAAAATATCGTTTCGTTCCTCCGGTCGTTTAGCAGGAAATACAGGCAGCCGGAGCGCGTCAAACCATTCTTGGGAAATTTAGCCAATATATAGTATATTCAACTTACCATAGCCGCAACGGCTTGTCAAGCATAATAAGCTATGCAGCATGAACTGTGTGTATTTGCGCTGACGCAGCCGGCAGTCGGGCGGTTATGACGCAATATCCTTTTTGCGGTAATGGATGCAGCCGACAGCGGCACAGATAATTCCGACCGCCATGCCGAGCAGCACAAGCCCCGCATCAAGGTGGAGGTTCGTCACGATCTGCGCGCCGTCCGCGTAGGCAAAGGGCGTGATATAGCGCAAAAAGTCGGCGCGGCTCGTGATGTTTGCGATCAGATTCAGAAAATACAGCAGCGTGGCAACGCCGATGCCTGCACCAAGGCCGCCGCGCCGCAAAAACGCGGAGAGGCCGAAGCAGATCCCGGCCAGTTCAAATTGCAGCAGCAAATAAGCCAAATGCAGCAGCGAAAGCGCCCGGAGCGGGAGCGGCTCCCCGGTCAAAAACACACTCAAAATCGCGATCAGATATACCGTCAGATTCATCACAAGGAGCTGCGCCAAAACGGCGCAAAGCTTTTCCGCGGCAACGCGGGTACGGCTGACGGGATGTGTCAGAAGAAATTCCGCCGTCTTGTTCTTCTCCTCCTTCGCCAGCGCATTCACAGCTATGAGCGCGGCGAAAAAAGCCCCGCCGATGCCGAGAATGTTGCCGCATTCGACGGCATAAAACCCGTCAAGCGTGCCAAAGCCCACCTTGTCCATACCGAAGGCGGCGGAGAAGCTGCCCATTGACGCGAACATCTCGCTGACGGCATCCATCTGCTCTTTCATTTCCGGGAACAGGAAGATACACACCGAGATCAAAGCGCCGATCGCCGCCGTCCAGATGAGCAATCCGGTTCTGTTTTGCCGCAGCTCGTGTCGAAATAAGGTCATTTTTCTTCGCCTCCTTCGGTGTAATAATGCAGGAAGATCTCCTCAAGATCCGGCTCGCTGACGGACAGATCCTCGACCGGCTGGGCGGCAAGCACCTGTAAAAGCCTGCGCACGTCCCCGCCGTAGAGGAAGCTTGCACCGTTTTCCGTCTGCTGCAGGTCTCGCACCTCGGACATTATTTCCGTCAGATCGACCCTCCCATGCAGATGGACGCGCTTTGCGTTCGTGCGCGCAAGCGCTTCAACGCTGTCGCAGGCAATGATGCGTCCTTCCCGGATGATCGCCGCACGCGTGCAGTAGCGCTGCACCTCGGAAAGGATGTGCGACGATAGAAACACCGTCATTCCATGCCCGTTGCGCTCCTTGAGGATCGAGAAAAACTCGCGCTGCATCAGGGGGTCAAGGCCGCTCGTCGGCTCATCGAGTATGCAGAGCCTCGGGCGGTGCTGCAAAGCGCAGACGATGCCGACCTTTTTGCGGTTGCCGAAGGACAGCTCCTCAACGCGCTTTGCCGTGTCCAGCTCCAGGCGGTCGCAGAGATGCTTTGCCTCCTCCGTGCAGTCGGTACGGCGCAGATCTGCCGAGAGGCGGAGCACCTCCTTTACGCGCATGCCGCCGTAAAATACGGCTTCCGAGGGCAAATAGCCGACCTGGCGCAGGATCTCACGGTTCTGCCGCACAATGTCCATCCCAAGCACGCTCGCGCTGCCGCCGCTGGCATGGATCAGCCCCAAAAGCGTCCGGATCGTCGTGCTTTTTCCCGCGCCGTTCGGCCCGATAAAGCCGAAAAACTCGCCCTCGGCAACCTTCAGATCCAGATCAACGATCCCTCTGGCCTTGCCGTAGCATTTCGTCAGTGCCTTTGTTTCGATCACATTCATATTTACCCCTCCCGCTTCAAATAGATCTTCTTCCAAAAATCTATCATTTCCAAGAAATCCTCTTCCATTGTCTCTGCGTTAAGGCCTCCGGTTTGCACTTTTTCCCACAGATAGCCCTCGCACGCCCAATACATCTCGCGGTACATCATCCGCAGATCAAGCCCCGGCACAAAAGCGCTCGGATCGAGGCGAGAAAGAAAGCGCGTCGCGCTCGGTTGTATGTATTTTTCGCTGCTCTCGTGGATCAGCTTTTTGACCGCCTCGTCGCTTTCATAATAGGCACGCAGCACGAAAGCACCCAGATTCGGATAGCGCTGCATGATGCGCACCTT
>CAMEMX010000009.1 GCA_945927915.1 uncultured Clostridia bacterium | reverse complement strand
GAAGATCACCAAAACGCCGCTGTCCTTCCTCGCCGTGTGCGGCAGGGAGGTGCAGGTGCTGCACGTCGCCGAGGAGGAGACGAAGTCGAAGGGCTTGGTCAATGCGTTTCTCCCCCTCGTCACGCAGCTCAAGGAAAAAGCCGCCGCAAAAAAAGCGGCGCCGGAGGAACCCGACGCCGCCGAATAAGTTTGTAGGGCGGGGACATGTCCCCGCCGACCGCGAAGCGGCAGACGGTGCAGACGAAAAGATTTGTACAAATTCGGTGGCTCTGAGATTGCCACAGCCAGTGTGCGCACTGGCTTCGCAATGACAATCGGGGTCGCCCGTCCGTGTCATTGCGAGGAGGGCGTAGCCCGACGTAGCAATCCAAATTCAAAATCCGTTCGCGCAGCGAACACCACCGTCATTCACTCTTAGTTCTTAGCCCTTAGCCATATTTGGCAGTTCCTGCACCGGCGGGGGCATGCCCCCGCCCTACAGGCATCAGCGCATTACAGTCCCAAGCCCTTTTGCAGGTTCACGACGAAGTCCTGCACGTTCGTCACGATGCCGCGGGCGGACAGGCTGCCGCGGTCGGCGAGCTTGTTGACGACGAATTCCGACACGTCGACGCAGTAGAAATAGATCTGCCGCACCGTGCCGTCGGGCAGGACGCGGTAGGACGGGGTCATGTTGCCCGTGGCGATGGTGTGCAGCATCGTCGCCATCGAGATGACCGTCGTCGCGCCGCGGATCTGATCGCGCATCGCGTTCTGCGCGGCGTAGACATCGCCGTAGACCGGAGGCAGCGGGCCGTCGTCGCGGATGGAGCCGCCGAGGACATAGGGCACGCCGCACTTTTCGCAGCTATAGATGATGCCGTTGTCGATGTGCTCGTTTTCGATGAACGCCTTGATGCTGCCGTGGTAGCGCACGCGGTTGATGAGGTCGAGGTGGTTATAGTGCCCGTTCGGCATGGACTCCTGCGTGTAGATGTCCTGTCCGAGCGCCGTGCGCAGATAGGCGCCCTCCAGGTCGTGCGTGGCAAGGGCGTTGCCCGCCAAAACCGCGTGGACATAGCCGTTTTCGATCAGCTTCGACATGGCGCGTCGTGCGTCGGCGTCGAAGGCGAAGGCCGGGCCCATGACCCAGACGATCTTGCCATGGTCGCGCTCGTATTTGAGCAGCTCGTAAAGCTCGTCATAATCGCGGGAGAACGCCGTCTCGCGCGAGCGGTTCTGCCGGAAGGCAAAGACATCCTTCTCCGCCTTCTGCTCGCGGAAGCCGTCGGGATACATATAGATGCCTTCCTCGCAGTTCTCCGTCCGGCCGGTGACGACCAGGTCGCCCTGTTTCAGCAGGCGGAATTCGCGCACGACGATCTTCCCGTTTTCGTAGACCGCCACGCAGTCCATGCGGCTCTCCTCCGCCAGAAGCCACTGACCCCCGATCTTGAAATACTCGGGGAAGATGCTCATGGCGTGGTAATGCTCCGGCGCAACGCCGTCAAAGGGCGCGGGCGTTAAGACGGCCTCGGGCGCGTTTTGAAATCTCGCCTCGGAAAAATCGGGCGGGAAATAGGGCTTGAGTGAAAACATTCGCTTCTCTCCTTTCGTATATTTGCATTATACCGCAGTTTTTCCATACTTGCAAGAGAAACTCTGAACACAACAGGAGGCAATTATGCCGCTTACTTCTCTTAATTTCCGATGAAGCATATCGTATTAGGCATTTTCGCGCCCGTGGACGCGGGCAAGACGACGCTGTCCGAGGCGCTGCTCTACCGCTCCGGTCAGCGCCGGCAGCTCGGTCGGGTCGACCACGGCGACGCGTTTCTGGACAATCACAGCTTAGAGCGTGCGCGGGGCATCACGATCTTTTCCAAGCAGGCGCGCTTTCAGACGGAGCGGCTCGCCGTCACCTTCGTCGATACGCCCGGCCACGTCGATTTCGCGCCCGAGGCGGAGCGCGCCATGACCGTGCCGGATTACGCGATCCTGGTCGTCAGCGGTACCGACGGCGTGCAGGCGCACACCGAAACGCTTTGGAAGCTGCTGCGCCGCTATCATGTCCCGACCCTGCTGTTTTTTAACAAAATGGATCTCCCCGGCGCGGACAAAACGCGCCTGTTGGAGGACGCAAAGGCGCATTTGAGCGAATTATGCGCGGAATTGAGCGATCTTGACAGCATTGCGCTCTGCGATGAGGCAGCTTTGGACGCTTATCTGACGAACGGCAGCCTGCCGGACGAGACGGTCGCCGCGCTCTGGGCGCAGGAGAAATTCTTCCCCTGCCTGTTCGGTGCGGCCCTGCATTTAGACGGCGTGGACGAGCTGCTGTCCGCTTTGGAGCGCTTTACCGCCCAGCCGTATTACCCGGACGAATTTGCCGCACGGGTGTACAAGATCGCCCGCGACGCGCAGGGCAACCGCCTGACCTTCCTGAAGGTCACGGGCGGCACTCTGCGCGTGCGGATGCCCATTGCCTATACCCCGCGCGGCGGCGAACCGATCGAGGAAAAGGTCACGCAGATCCGCCTGTATTCCGGCGCGGACTTCGTGCCGGCGGAGCTTGCCCCGGCGGGTACGGTCTGCGCGGTCACGGGACTTTCCTCCCTTCTGGCGGGCGACTGTCTCGGCGCACAGGCGGAGGGCAAAAGCGCGCTGCTTGCGCCCGTGATGACCTACCGCATCGGCCTGCCCGCAGGTGCGGACGTGCGCACGGTGCTTCCCAGGCTGCGCGAACTGGAAGAAGAGGAACCGCAGCTTCGCATCGTCTGGGACGAGCGTCTGCGCGAGATCCACGCCCAGCTCATGGGACAGGTGCAGATCGAGGTACTGAAGGCGCTCATTGCGGAGCGCTTCGGCCTCGACGTCGCCATCGACGGCGGGCGCGTTTCCTACCGCGAGACGATCACGGACACCGTCGAGGGCGTCGGGCACTTTGAGCCGCTGCGCCACTATGCGGAGGTGCATCTGCTCCTCTCTCCCCTGCCGCGCGGCAGCGGACTGCAATTTGACAGCATCTGCTCCGAGGATGTGCTCGAGCGCAACTGGCAGCGCCTGATCTTGACCCATCTGGAGGAAAAAACACACCTCGGCGTCCTGACCGGGTCGCCGGTCACCGATATGAAGCTCACCCTCGCGGCGGGACGCGCCCACCTCAAGCACACCGAGGGCGGCGACTTCCGTCAGGCGACCTACCGCGCCGTGCGGCAGGGGCTGATGCAGGCGCAGAGCGTCCTTCTGGAGCCTTACTACCGCTTCCGCCTCAGCGTGCCTGCGGCGCAGCTCGGCCGCGCCATCAACGACCTGCGCGCCATGGGCGGCACGTTCGGTGCGCCGGAGCAGGACGGCGCTCTGACCGTTCTGGAGGGCAGTGCGCCCGTATCCGAGATGCAGTCTTATATGTCCGAGGTCGTCGCCTACACGCGCGGACAGGGCAAGCTCGTCTGCGAGGTCGAGGGCTACGCCCCCTGCCACAACGCGCAGAAGATCATCGAAGAAGCGGCCTACGACCCCGAAGCCGACGTGGATAACACGCCCGATTCCGTCTTCTGCTCGCACGGCGCGGGCATGAATGTCAAGTGGAATGATGTGCCGTCTTATATGCACTTGGAAAGCGTCCTGCGCGAGGCGAAGGACGACGCGCCGCCACCCGTCCGCGTGCGCACGCAGAACGTCGACCTCGACGAGCGGGAGCTGCAAAAAATCATCGAGCGGGAGTTCGGCCCGGAAAAACGCACGCTCTACCGCCCGCCCGTGCAGACCTCGCAGGAGACCGTCTCCCTCCCGCCGCATAAGCAGGAATATCTGATCGTCGACGGCTACAACATGATCTTCGCGTGGGACGGTCTGCGCGAACAGGCGCAAAGCGACCTCTCCGGCGCAAGGGAGCGGCTTTTGGACATTTTAAGCAACTTCTGCGGCTTCCACCCCTGCGAGACGGTGGTCGTCTTCGACAGCTACCGCGTCAAGGGCGGCCTCGGCGCGAAGACGCGGCGCGACAACCTCCGCGTGGTCTATACGAAGGAAAACGAGAGCGCCGACCTCTATATCGAAACGCTCGTCGGCAAAATCGGCAAAAACTACCGCGTCCGCGTGGCGACGAGCGACGCGCTCATCCAGCTCTCGGCGCTCAGAAGCGGCGTTTTGCGCGTGTCGGCGAACGAGCTTCTGGGCGAGATCGAACGCACCAACGAAAAGATCGCCGCCGTCATCCGCGCGCTGCACGCCGAGGCCCGTCGCGCCGCCGTGCAGCACAGCCCGCTGCAAAATCTGCCCGATCCGACGTAAGGAGCAAGCCATGGTTTTCTCATCCGCCACCTTTCTGTTTCTGTTTCTGCCCCTGACGCTGCTCGTCTACTACAATCCGCTTGTGCGCGGCCGCGGCTTCCGCAACGCGTTTTTGTTCCTCGCAAGCGTCGCGTTCTACGCGTGGGGTGAGCCGGTCTATGTCCTTCTGATGCTCGCCTCCATCGCCGTCAACTGGCTGTTCGGCCTTGCCATCGGTGCGGGGAAGAACGGCAACGCCGTCGTCGCCTGCGCCTCCGTGTTCAACCTCGCGGTACTGTTCGTGTTCAAATACCTCGATTTTGCCATCACGAACTGCAACAACCTGCTGGGTCTGACGCTGACGCTGGCGGGGCTGGAGCTGCCCATCGGCATCTCGTTTTACACCTTCCAGGCGCTGTCCTACGTCATCGACGTCAAGCGCAAGCCCGCCCTCGCGCAGAAGAACCTGCTGCACGTCGGGCTGTACATCGCCTGCTTCCCGCAGCTCATCGCCGGGCCGATCGTCCGGTATGAGACGGTCGCGGAGCAGATCGTCGCGCGGCGGGAAAGCTGGACGGATTTTTCCGAGGGGCTGCGCCGCTTCCTCTGGGGTCTGGCGAAAAAGGTCATTTTGGCGAACAACCTCGCCAAAACCGCCGACCTCGCCTTTGACGGCGGCGCACTGACCACCGGCCTTGCGTGGCTGGGCATGGGCGCCTACGCTCTGCAGATCTACTTCGACTTCTCCGGCTATTCCGACATGGCCATTGGCCTCGGGCGGATGTTCGGCTTCCGTTTCAACGAAAACTTCAACTATCCCTACGCCGCGCGGAGCGTCACCGACTTCTGGCGGCGCTGGCACATCTCGCTTTCGAGCTGGTTCCGCGACTATGTTTACATCCCGCTCGGCGGCAACCGCGTCCGTCCGGCGCGGCATCTGTTCAACCTCTTTGCGGTCTGGCTCCTGACGGGTCTCTGGCACGGCGCAAACTGGACGTTCCTGCTCTGGGGTCTGACCTACTTCGTCCTGCTGATGCTCGAAAAATACACGCCTCTGCAGCGCCTGCCGTCGCTTTTGGGCCGCGCCTACACGCTTTTGGCGGTCGGGCTGTGCTGGGTGCTGTTCCGCGCCGTCTCGCTCGGCGCGGCGGGCGAATACTTCCGCGCCCTGTTCTTCCGTGCGCCCTGCGGGCTTTGGAGCGGCGCGACGAGCAGCGCTCTCACGAACGGCTTCGTCTATTTCCTGCTCGGCGGTGTGCTGAGCTTCCCGCTCGTGCCGTGGCTGAAAAAGCGGCGCTTCGCGCAAAGGCCCGCCGCGCAGTACCTCGCGGCGCTGTTCCAGCTTCTGGTCTTCCTGCTGACCGTGGGCTTCATCCTGAGCAGCACCTACGACCCGTTCATCTATTTCAACTTTTGAGGAAGCCGCCATGAAACGATTTACCCCCACCAATTTGCTATGCGTCTGCGTACTCGCCCTGCTCTTTGTCGGCGGCGGGTCGATGCTCTTCGGCGAATTTTTTGCCGGAAAAGCGCCGCAGGAAACCGCGCAGACGGTCGACTGGCGTGCGCTTTACCCCTTCGACACGCCCGCGCCCGAACAGGCGCAGGCGCCAGCGCGGGAACAGACCGTACTCGACCGGATCACTGACTTCCAAGCGCGGCTCGACGGCAGCCGGGAGCATCTGCTCGGACGGCAGCGCCTGCTGGAGCTGTGCGGCGCGTTCCGCCGGGCGACCTTTCAGACAAAAACCGACGAGATCGTCCTGCTGAACAACGGCTATCTGACGACCATCGTCGAGCAGACCGACGCGCAGACGCAGTCGCAGATCGCGGACAGCGTCGTGCGCTTCGCGGACGCAACGGAGAAAGCCGGCATCCCGCTTCTGTATGTGCAGGTGCCGCAGAAGGTCTGCCAATATGACGACCAGATGCCGCCCGGCGAGCTGAGCTACATCAACCAGAACCTCGACCGCCACCTCGCCCTGCTTGAAGCGGGCGGCGTGGACACGCTTGACCTGCGGCAGGCGCTGCACGCGGACGGTCTGTCGCATTACGGTCTGTATTTCCGCACCGACCACCACTGGACGATGGCAGCCGGGCTTTGGGCGGCGCGAACCGTGGCAGGAGCCGTCAGCGAGCGCGGCTTCGACCTCGACACCTCGCTTCTCTCCGCGGAAAACTTTTCCGAAACGACCCTGCCCAACCGCTACCTTGGCACGCAGGGCCGCAAGGTGACGCGCGGCTACATTTCGCCCGACGAGTTCACCCTCGTTGTGCCCGATTTCGAGACAGAGCTGCGCGTGGAGCATCCGGACAAGGTCGTCGACGTACAGGGCAGTTTTTCCGACGTGATGTTCGACCGCGAAATGCTCTCCGAGACGGATTATTACGCCGCCAGCCTCTATGAGGCCGTGCTTTGCGGCAACCGCCCGCTCACGCGCATCACCAACTCGCAAAACCCCGACGGGCCGCGCGTGCTGCTGATCCACGACTCGTATTCCACCGTCGTCGCGCCCTACCTGTCGCTGCTTTGCAGCCGCCTGGATATGATCGACGTGCGGCAGGCCAACGGCAACTTTGACGGCAGCCTCGACGCCTACCGCGACGAGCTGCAGCCCGACATCGTTATCGTGATGTTCTGCTCCCCCGTCAACATCGACCGCTCCGGCGGTTAAACCCCCACAAAACGGATTGCATTTTTCTCCCGGCGATGGTAAAATAATGAAAAGTATCATGGAAAGCGAGGTCTTTATCATGTTCTGCAACAAATGCGGAAATCCGAATCCCGACGACAGCCGGTTCTGCTCCCGGTGCGGCGCACCGCTGTGGGCGCCCGAACCTGCGCCGTATGCGCCGATCGAGCCGCCGGTCGAGCCTGTAAAGCCGCAGGTCGAGTGGACGCCCGCGCCCAACGCGCCCGTCGTTTTCCCCGATCCGGTCGAGACGACCGCTTTCATGCCGGAGACCGCGCCGCTGCCGGAAACCGACGTCCCGGCGGAGCCGCTGCCGGAGGATACGATTGTGATGCCGGCCTTCCCGGCGGAGGAGGTGCCCGCAGAGCCGATCTTCCCGGCGGAGGAACCGCAGTCGGAAGCGCCTTCCGCGCCGCAGTATACGCCCTTCACCCCGCCGCAGTACGCGCCGCCCGTTCCGCCCGTTCCGCCTGTGCCGCCCCGGTATGCGCCCCCCGTCCCGCCGCAGGCGCCGCCCGCGCAGCCCGGCAAGGCGCGCAAGACCCGACCCGCTCCCTCCGGCGGCACGAAGGCGGCAACGGCCATTTTGTGCATTTTCTTCGCCATTTTCTTCCTCTATGCCAGCTCTGTCGGCATCCTGCGCGGCATCCTCAACGAGGACACCTATGAATCCGTGCTGAAGGACACCGATCTCCGCCACGCCAGCGTCGAGGTGGACGGCGAGCGGTACAGCCTTGCCGAATATATCTGGAACACCATGCCCGCGCCGCTCACCCACGCCTTCAGCGGCAAGGATCTTCAGAATATCCTGGACTCTGACGAGGCGAAGGAGGCCGTTGCGCACGCGCTGGCAGGCTACACCGACTACTTTGTCGCGAATAAGCCGGTGATCCCGCTCACGGCGGAGGACATCGTGGATTTCTTCGACGACAACCGTGAGCTGGCGGGCGACATTTTCGCCAGCGACGTCGGCCGTAAGCAGTTCATTACCTGCCTCAACGCCTCCTTCGATTTTGACAACATCAGGTCCGCCGCCCGTCTGGAGCGCTTCCTGGACGCCGATTTCGGTCTGACCCGGTTTGCGCTCTCTCCGCTCGGCTATGGGCTGTCCATCTTCCTGTGCGTGCTGATGCTGGCGCTGATCCTTGTCGTCAACCGCGCGAACATCCCCGCCTGTCTGACCGCGATCTTCGTCACCGTGCTGGTGCTCGGCTGCCTGTATCTGCCGGTAGCGCTGGCGCTGTGCGGTGCGGCGCTGCTCGTCTCCGTGCCCATCGTGGAGCTGCTGTCGGCGCTTCTGCTGCACGTTGCCGCGCTGTTTGCCCTGCGCGGCGGCATCGCCTTTGTCGTCGGCCTTGCCGGGCTGCTCATCAGCCGCGCCTGCAAGAAGCGCTGCTGTGCCTGATACCGTTACAAAAGCGGCGTCCGCGGACGCCGCTTTTTCCGTTGAAAAACGGATGGAACTGTGATACACTGAAAGAAAAAAGCGGAGGAAGAACCATGAAAACCGTGACACTCTGCGGCAGCATCACCGTGCCGCAAAACGCGTTCGGCGCTCTGCCCATCCAGCGCGTGGACAGCGACACCGCCGTGCGGCTCCTGCGCCGTGCGCGCGACGGCGGGATGCGCTTTTTCGACACCGCCCGCGCCTACTCCGACAGCGAGGAAAAGCTCGGCCTCGCCTTTGGCGGGCATTGGGACGGCATCTATCTCGCCACCAAGACCGAATCGCGCACGACGGAGGGCTTTTGGGCCGACCTGGAAACCTCGCTGCGCCTGCTCAAAACCGACTGCATCGACCTGTACCAGCTCCACTGCGTCCCGCAGTGCTACCGTCCGGGCGACGGCACGGGGCTGTACGAGTGTATGCTCGAGGCGAAAAAGCAGGGCAAGCTCCGCCACATCGGCATCACGACGCACAAGATCGGCGTTGCCGAGGAGGCCATCGCCTCCGGCCTGTACGAGACGCTGCAATTCCCGCTGAGCTACCTGTCCTCTCCGCGTGAGCTGGCGCTCGTGGAAAAATGCCGGGACGCCGGCATGACCCTCATCGCGATGAAGGCGCTTGCCGGCGGCCTCATCACAAATTCCGCCGCCGCCTTTGCCTTCCTTGCGCAGTTTGACAACGTTTTGCCCATCTGGGGCATCCAGCGCGAGCACGAGCTGGACGAATGGCTCGCGTTTTTTGACCGTCCCGCCGAACTGACGGACGAGCTGCGCGCCTTTATCGAAAAAGAGCGCGCCGAATTGACGGGCGATTTCTGCCGCGGCTGCGGCTACTGCGTACCCACCTGCCCGGCGGGCATCATGATCAACCAGTGCGCGAGAATGTCGCTGATGCTCCGCCGCGCGCCCTCCGCCGACTGGCTTGCGCCGCCCATGCAGGCCGAGATGCGCAAGATCGAGGGCTGCGTCTCCTGCGGCGCGTGCAGGGCAAAATGCCCCTACGAGCTGGATACGCCCGCCCTGCTGCGCAGGAATTACGAGGATTACAAGCGCGTGCTGGCCGGCGAAGTCAAGGTCGACTGACCGCAATTTTTGAAAGGAGGCTTTCCCATGTCCGATCTGCTGATCCGCAACCTCTCCGCTCTTGTCACCTGTGACGACAATGACACGGTGCTGCGCGGCGTGGACGTCTACTGCGAGGGCGGCGTCATCCGCGCCATCGGCAAAAATCTGCCGCAAAAGGCCGCCCGCGAGATCGACGGCACCCACCTGCTGTGCTACCCCGGCCTCATCAACACGCACCACCACCTGTACCAGCAGTTTTCACGCAACCTCCCGCAGGTGCAGAACATGGAGCTGTTCGACTGGCTCAAGACGCTCTACGAGATCTGGAAGAATCTCGACACGCAGGTCGTGCGCTGTTCCTCGCTGACCGGCATGGGCGAGCTGATGAAAAACGGCTGCACCACCTGCTTTGACCATCACTACGTCTTCCCGGCGGGTGCGGGCGACCTGATCGGCGCGCAATTGGAAGCCGCCGACGCGCTGGGCATGCGCATGGTCTGCTCCCGCGGCAGCATGGACTTATCCGTCAAGGACGGCGGCCTGCCGCCGGACAGCGTGGTGCAGAGCGTGGACGAAATTCTGAAGGACTGCGCCCGCGTGATCGAAGCCTATCACGACCCGTCCTTCGGCTCGATGCGGCAGATCGTCCTTGCGCCCTGCTCGCCGTTCTCCGTCTCGGCGGAGCTGCTGCGGCAGTCGGCGATCCTGGCGCGGCAGTACGGCGTGCGGCTGCACACCCACCTGTGCGAGACGAAGGACGAGGAAAACTACACCTTAGAGCGCTGCGGCCTGCGTCCGCTGGCGTATATGGCGTCTCTCGGCTGGATCGGCGACGACGTCTGGTACGCCCACGGCATCCACTTCACGGATGAGGAGTTGGACTTGCTTGCACAAACGGGCACGGGCGTCGCGCACTGCCCCGTCTCCAATATGAAGCTCTCGTCCGGCATCGCGCGCATCCCCGATATGCTGGCGCGCGGCGTGAAGGTCGGTTTGGCGGTGGACGGCTCGGCGTCACAGGACGGGTCGAACCTGCTCGAGGAGATCCGCGTGTGCTTCCTGCTGCACCGCCTGAATTCGTCGAAAAAAGCTCCGTCGGGCTACGACGTGCTGAAAATGGCCACGCGCGGCTCCGCCTCCCTGCTGGGGCGGACGGACATCGGCTCGGTCGAGGTCGGCAAGTGCGCCGACCTGTTCCTGGTCGATTCGCGCCGGTTGGAGCTGGTCGGCGCGACCTATGACCCGAAGAACCTCTTCGGCACGGTCGGCCTGCGCGGTGCGGTCGACTATACGGTCGTGAACGGCAAAATCACCGTCGAAAACGGCCGTCTGACCCGCGTGGACGAAGCACTTGTTGCGGAAGAAGCCCGCAGGGTCTGCGACGCATATCTGCAAAAATAAGCAAAAACCGGCTGCCGCAGGAGCTTTTCTCCTTGCGGCAGCCGGTTTTATACGGTTAGCGGTTCAATATCCGCGCAGGCAGCGGGCGGTGGACCTTCATCGCGCCCTTGGGGCAGAATTCCTGACAGCAGAAGCAGCGGATGCACTTGCTTTTGTCGATGTGCGCTTTCTTTTCAACGATCCCGATCGCCTTCGCCGGACAGACGTTCGCGCACAGGCCGCAGCCGACGCACTCCTTCTTTTTCAGCCGCGGCGACGAGCGCAGCGCCTTCTGCGCGATTTTTCCGAACGCCTTTCCCGCCCTGCCGGGCAGGATGGATTCAAATTGCAGGCTGCGCTTGCGCTCGATGCGCTGAAAATCCGCAAGCACGAAGTCCCCGACCTTGCCCGAAACGGCGACCTCGTCCGCGTTTTCGGGGCAGAGGCCGAAATTCGCCGCCGCGCGCAGCGTCGGCACAGCCATCGGGTCAAGCCCGATCAGCTTCGCGCAGATCAGGTCGGTCTTGTGGCAGTCCGTGCCCGCCAGAAGCGCGCCCATGTAGCGCGGCGTGCCCGCCGTCGGGCCGTTGCCCTCCATCGTCTCGACCGCGTCGACCAGAAACAGACATGGCCTGAAATAGCTGTTGAGGTCAACGATCATGCCCGCAAAATCCATCGGGTCGGGATAGCGGAAGTGGTATTCGGGCTTCATCGTGCCGGGGATAACGCCGAACAGGTTCTTCGTCGCGGCGGAGAGCGACATCATGCCGTGGCTTTTGAGCTTACAGAAGCTGATGATCGCGTCCGCACCGTCCAAATAGGCGGTGTAGGTAAAGTGCCTGGCGACGTGCGCGTCGGGGAAATCGGCGGTGCTCTGCGAAAAATCACGGTTCAGCACCGCGCCGGCGTCCTCCGCCTCATGCATTCCCGTGGCGGCGTAGACGCGATTCAAAAACGCGGCGTTATAAAGCCCGCCGGGGCTGTCGCCAATCACGACCGACGCGCCGCGCGCAATCAGCAGTCTTGTCAGCGCGGCCAGCAAAGTCGGGTGGGTCGTCGCCGCCTTCTCCGGCTTCATCGCTGACACCAAATTCGCCTTGATGACGATCTTCATGCCGGGTTTGACCCAGCTAAGGCCGCCCAGCGGCTCCAAAACCTGTGTCAGCGCCCGCGTGCATTCGGCCTGCGTATAGTCCGCGCAGCGCACAATGGATACTTCTGTCATATCGTTTCCTCTTTCAGATAAGTATTTCAAAAGGGTCTTTGGATATCATGCTGAATTTCCTCATCATTTCATTCCGAATGTCAAAGGATGCAGGGCGGGGACACGTCCCCGCCGACCGCGAAGCGGCAGACAGTACAGACGGACAGGTTTGTACGCAATCGGTAGTTCCTGCGGCGGCTTACGGCTGCCTCCGCCCTACAGATTCAAAATAGTCCGCTACGCCTATTTTACACGCTTGCTTCCGGATTGTAAAGCTTTCCGTGCAAAATGCTCAAAATTGAGCCGCAAGATTTGTAAAAATCAGCAAGGAAAAACCCGTTGCAATTCGGAAAAAAATCCGATATAATGGTATCGTAATTGAAGATTGATAGCTGTAACGAAGTGCTTCGCGCACGGGCTTCCGACTATCACTCAGGTATGCTTGAGTGGAGATGTTGACCTTTGGGTTCACATCCCCATTTTTGTTTTTCCGAATCTTTTACAGGAGGTAAACAATATGTACATTCTCGCCAACGGTAAGCTCATCACCCGCTCACAGACGCTTCCCTACCTGCCCGACGGCGGCGTCGTGATCGACGGCACGAAGATCAAGGAGGTCGGCACGACCGCAGCGCTGCGGGCAAAATACCCCGAAGCCGAGTTCATCGACGCAAAGGGCGGCGTCATCATGCCCGCCCTCATTAACGCCCACACCCACATCTATTCCGCCCTTGCCCGCGGCCTTTCCATCAAGGGCAACAACCCCACCAATTTCTACGAGGTGCTCGACGGAACGTGGTGGGCCATCGACCGCCGCCTGACCCTCAAGGGCACGAAGGCCTCCGCCGACGCGCTGTACATCGACTGCATCAAGCAGGGCGTCACGACGATTTTCGACCATCACGCCTCCTTCTGCGAGATCCCCGGCAGCCTGTTCCAGATCGCGGAATCCGCGAAGCAGTTCGGCATCCGCTCCTGCCTGTGCTACGAGGTCTCCGACCGCGACGGCGAGGAAAAGTCCATCCAGGCCGTCAAGGAAAACGCCGATTTCATCACTTACTGTGAGAAGGAAAAGGATCCGATGCTCGCGGCCATGTTCGGCGGTCATGCCCTGTTCACCATCTCGGACAAGACCTTCGACCGCATGGTCGAGGCCAACAACGGCAGAACGGGCTACCACATCCACGTCTCCGAGGGCATGAACGACGTCTACGACTCCCTGCAAAACTACGGCCGCCGTCCCGTCCAGCGCCTGCACGACCACGGCATCCTCGGCCCGAAGACCATCCTCGGCCACTGCATCCACGTCAACTCCGCCGAGATCGAGCTCATCAAAAACACCGGCACGATGGTCGTCAACAACCCCGAATCCAACATGGGCAACGCCGTCGGCACCTGCCCCGTCCTGCCGCTTTACAAGGCGGGGATCCTGCTCGGCATGGGCACGGACGCCTACACGAACGATATGCTGGAATCCATCAAGGTCGCCCTGTGCGCCCAGCGCCAGAACGCCTGCCTGCCGAACGTCGGCTGGTGCGAGGTCACGGATATGCTCTTCAAGAACAATGCAAAGATCGGCGAGCGTTACTTTGACACGAAGCTGGGCGTTCTCGAGGAAGGCGCCGCCGCCGACGTCATCGTCATGGACTACAAGCCCTACACCCCGTTCTCCGACGCGAACATCGACGGTCATATGCTCTTCGGCATGACCGGCCGCCAGTGCCAGACCACCATCGCCAACGGCAAGCTCCTGATGAAGGACCGCGAGCTGATCGGCATCGACGAGGAGGCCGTCAACGCCCACATTTTGGAAGAGGCCAAGAAGCTCTGGGGCGCTCTCAACAACGAAACCTATTAAGGAGGTACCACCATGTCTGAAAGAATGTATCCGATCCCCTTTAAGGACCTGATGCGCTGGGTCGTCACCGAGCGCAAAAACAGCGGCACGGTCTTCGGCATCCACACCGAATACAAGGCCGACCCCGCAAAGACCCTGCCGATCTTCGGCGAGAAGATCGAGACGCCCTTCGGCCCTGCCGCCGGCCCGAACAGCCAGCTTGCGCAGAATATCATCGCCTCCTATGTCGCCGGCGCCCGCTTCTTCGAGGTCAAGACCGTGCAGAAGATGGACGGCGAGGAGCTTGCCGCCTGTGTCCCGCGTCCGTGCATTTTAGCCGACGACGAGGGCTACAACCAGGAGTGGTCGACCGAGCTGGAGGTCGGGCAGGCGCTCAATGAGTACATCAAGGCGTGGTGCGCGCTCAAGATCATGGCGAAGGTCTGGGGCTACGGCGATCCGGACGGCTTCGTGTTCAATATGTCCGTCGGCTATGACCTGGAGGGCATCAAGGGCGAAAAGGTCGACAACTACATCGAGTCCATGAAGGACGCGACCCGCGCGCCCATCTTCGCCGAGTGCAAGGCCGTCCTGACCGAGCTGTTCCCCGAGGAAGCGGAGTTCATCGCAAGCATCTCCCCGCGTGTCTCCCGCTCCGTCACGCTCTCGACCCTGCACGGCTGCCCGCCCGACGAGATCGAGCGCATCGCCTCCTACCTCATCACCGAGAAGAAGGTCAACACCTTTGTCAAGTGCAACCCGACCATCCTCGGCTACCATGACGCCCGCAGCATCCTCGACTCGATGGGCTATGACTACATCGTCTTCGACGACCATCACTTCAACGAGGATCTGCAGTGGAAGGACGCCGTGCCGATGTTCGAGCGCCTGCAGGCGCTGGCGGACGAAAACGGCCTGGAATTCGGCCTGAAGCTGTCGAACACCTTCCCCGTCGACACCACGCGCGGCGAGCTGCCGAACAACGAGATGTATATGTCCGGCCGCGCCCTGTTCCCGCTGACCATCGAGATGTGCCGCCGCATTTCCACGCAGTTCGGCGGCAAAATGAAGATCTCCTTCGCCGGCGGTGCGGAATACTTCAACTGCGACAAGCTCTTTGCCGCGGGCATCTGGCCCATCACCGTCGCCACGACCATCCTGAAGCCCGGCGGCTACAACCGCCTGACCCAGATGGCGAAAAAGGTCGAGGGCATGGCGTTCAGGGCGTTTGACGGCACGGACACCGACGCCATCGCCAAAATGTCCCACGACTGCCGCACCGACTACCACCACGTCAAGCCCATCAAGCCGCTGCCCACGCGCAAGAACGCCGACCGCGTGCCCTGGATGGACTGCTATATCGCGCCCTGCAAGGGCGGCTGCCCCATCAACCAGGACATCCCCGAATATATCGAGCTGTGCCGCAAGGGGCTTTACAACGACGCGCTGAAGCTCATCACCGAGAAAAACGCCCTGCCCTTCATCACGGGCACCATCTGCGCCCACCGCTGCATGGGCAAGTGCAGCCGCAACTTCTACGACGAAGCCGTCCGGATCCGCGCGACCAAGCTGCTCGCCGCCGAAAAGGGCATCGACGCCCTGATGGCCTCGATCCAAAAGCCCGCCCGCGTCGAGGGCAAGAAGGCCGCCATCATCGGCGGCGGCCCGACGGGTATCGCCGCGGCCTACTTCCTCGGCAGAGCCGGCGTGCCCTGCACCCTGTTTGAGCGCACGGGCAAGCTCGGCGGCATCGTCCGCCACGTCATCCCCGAATTCCGCATCAGCGGCGCCGCCATCGACCGCGACATCGACCTCATGCTCGCCTACGGCGCGGAGGTTCGCCTGAACGCCGAGGCCCCCTCGGTCGAGGTGCTGAAGAAGCACGGCTACACCCACATCCTCTACGCCGTCGGCGCATGGAAGCCCGGCAAGCTCGACATCGAGGGCAACGTCCGCGGCGTCATCGGCTGGATGCAGGAGATGAAGGCCGGCAAGGGCGGCGAGCTGGG
>CAMEMX010000008.1 GCA_945927915.1 uncultured Clostridia bacterium | reverse complement strand
CCCCACATGGCGGAAAGCGCCGGGATGACCTGCTTTTTGCGCGACATAACGTGCGGCAGGAAGACCACATTGTTCTTTGCGTCGGGCGAAAACGCCATGCGGATGGCGTCCTCGTCGCCCAGATAGATGAGCTGCGTGCCCTCGAGAAGGACGTCCGTGAGCATGAGGAGCATCAGGCTGTAGTCCTTCTCCTTGCGCGTTTTCTCCATCTCCGCGAGGAATTCGTCCTTGCGGCGCAGGATGTGCTCGGAGTTGACGCAGGTGATCTGACCGACGCCGAGGTTGTGCCCCGCGATGTGGAAATCCTTGAAGTCCGTGAACATCAGGTCGCGGGCGGGCTTGTCGTCCGACCACGACGCGGAGAAGATCTCCTGCCCCAGCTCGTCGAGCGAGACGTTGGCAATGCGCGCCATGCGCTCAGCCATATTGCGGTCGCGCTGGGTGCAGGTGGGCGATTTGAACATGACGGTGTCCGAGACGATCGCCGCCGCCATCATACCGGCAAGCTTTTCCGACGGCATGAGGCCCTTTTCCTGATACATTCCCGCGATGATCGTCGTCGTGCTGCCGACCGGCTCATTGCGGAAATAGATCGGGTTACCCGTCTGGATGTCCGCCAGACGGTGGTGGTCGATGATCTCCAGGATCTCCGCCTGCTCCAGACCGGGCACGGATTGCGCGGCCTCGTTGTGGTCGACGAGGACGACGCGTTTTCTGCGCGGGCGGATCAGATGGTAGCGCGAGAGCGTGCCGACGACGCGCTCGTTTTCGTCAAGGATCGGATAGCAGCGGAAGCGGCTTTGGAGCATCCCCTCGCGGACGTCATCGACAAAATCGTCAAGGTGGAAGCACTCGATGTTGTCCGTGCGGCAGATGCGGCGGATGGGCAGCGACTGGTAGATCAGGCGCACGGCGCGGTAGGCGTCGAACGGCGTGGAGATGATGCAGGTGTCGGTCGGCAGGGTACGCAGCTCCTCGTCCAGCTCGGCCTGACAGACGATCACGCAATTCACGCCGAGCGCAATGGCTCTGCGCACCATGTCCGGCTGATGGCCGACGACGACGATGCTGTCCTTGCCGGAAAAAAGCAGGTTTTCACAGCTCTGCGGCAGGGCAATGGTCACGTCGCCCGTGACGGTGTCGATGAGATTGCCAGCCTCGTTGAGGATACGTCCCTCCAGAACGCTGAGCAGGTTGAACACGGGCACCTCGTCAATGTGCGGCCGCTCGATCGCGCGCATATCGCACGCGGCGATGTCCCCCGCCGAGAGCATCCCGAACAGCGTGCCGTCCTCGTTCGTCACGGGGATGGCGGCAATCGAGCGGTCCGCCGTCAGCACCGACCACGCGTGACTGACCGTGACGGCGGAGGACAGGGCCGGCGGCGTGTCGTAGGCAAGGTCGCGCACCTGCGTGCGCATGGTCTTGATCCACGGCGGCGCGGTAAAGCCGAAGCGATCCAGCACGAGCTGGGTCTCGTCGCTGACGTGACCGAGCCGACCGGCGCAGTATTCCCTGTCACCGAGTGCGTTGCGCAGAGCGGCATAGGCCATCGCGGACACAATGGAATCCGTGTCCGGATTGCGATGCCCTGTAACAAATACTTTTTCCATGGCAGCCTCCCCGTTGATATTTCTTCTTTCATCCTACCCACTTTTGCATCTCATGTCAACGCTTTCTTTCTTATATTTTGCAAAAAGCGAAAAAATCTTGCCATCCCAACGGAGTTTTGCTATAATAGAGGGACAACACACAAAGGAAGTTGAGACATGAAAAAGCCTACACTCGTCGTTATGGCAGCCGGGATGGGCAGCCGTTTCGGCGGACTGAAACAAATGACACCCGTGGACGCGCGGGGCAACAGCCTGCTCCACTATTCCCTCTATGACGCCTACACCGCCGGCTTCGGCAAGGTCGTTTTCATCATCAAGCAGGCCATCGCCGAGGATTTCAAAAAGGTCACCGCCGGGCTGGAGCGCTATCTGGACGTGGCTTACGTCTATCAGGAGTTGGACAAGCTCCCGAAGGGCTACACCGTACCCGAAGGCCGCGTCAAGCCGTGGGGCACGGGGCACGCCGTCCTTTGCGCAAAGGACGCCATCGACGGCCCCTTCGCCGTCATCAACGCCGACGATTTCTACGGGCGCGGCGCCTACACCGCAATCGCGGACTTCTTCCGCAGCGCGCACGCCGACAACGAATACGCCATGGTCGGCTATCTCCTGCGCAACGCGATGACGGACAACGGCTATGTCGCCCGCGGCGTCTGCGAGATCGAAAACAACTACCTCACCGGCGTGACCGAGCGCACCCACATCGAAAAGCGCGGCGACGATGCCGCCTATACGGAAGACGGCACGCACTATGTTCCCCTTTCGGGCAGCACCGTCGTTTCGATGAACTTCTGGGGCTTCACGCCGCGCATTCTGGCGGAGCTGGAACAGCGTTTCCCGAAGTTTTTGGACAAAAATCTCCCGGTCAACCCGGAAAAATGCGAATTTTTCCTCCCGACGGTCGCAAACGCGCAGATCCTCGAGGGGCTTGGCAGCGTCCACGTCCTGCATACCGACGAGGCGTGGTACGGCGTGACCTACCGCGAGGATCTGCCCTCGGTGCAGGCCGCCATCGCTGCGCTGCACGAAGCCGGCGTCTATCCCGAAGTTCTTTTCCCCTGATCGTTTTGTCAAGGAGGTCGCTCTATGATCGAAAATCTGAACAAGCAGACCTTTGCGCCCTTCGGCAAGATCCTGCGCGACAGCCTGCCCAACCGCGGCTTCCCGAAGGGCGACGAGTGGATCGAGGCCGTCCACTATTTTAATGCCGGAGAGCTGTATTTCCAGCGCACGACGCACGCCATGTATCTGGACTTCGAGCTGGGCATGACGGTGCTCGTCATCCGCCGCGACGATACGCTGACGAGCTTCTATCTCGACAAGCCCGTCTGCCTCAACGCCGGGACGGACTTTGCCATCGTCCCCTACCAGAGCGAATGCTCGGTGCGGATGTCGTTGCCGCGTGAGGCATCGCTGGAACGGCTCGACAGCTTCAGCGCCATCGAAAATCTCAAGATCGGCGACCGTCTGCGCCTTGGCGAGATCTATACGCTCTTTTACCGCGAGGAGGAGAGCGGCTTCCTCTTCAAGGGCGAGAAGCATTCAATGTACGAGCTGACCTACGTTGACCGCGGTCAGCTCCACTGCGTCGTCGACGGCAACGGCTCGACGCTCCGGCAGGGCCAGCTCATGGTCTTCACGCCGAACCAGTGGCACATGCAGTATACTGACCTGAACGTCACGGCGCGCTTCCTCACCATCGCGTTCGACATGGAGAGCGACCTGCCGATGAACCTGTCCGACCGCGTGTTTGACCTGTCCTCGGCGGAGGCGGTCTTCCTCAAGCAGATCCTGAGCGAGATCGACACGAACGACGTATTCAGCGGCGATTTTATCCGCAGCAACCTCAAGCTCCTGCTGCTGTCCGTCCTGCGCGACGTCAGCGGACGCAAAAAGCGGCTGAAAACGCCCGTCTCCCTGCGCAACGAGAACCAGATCGTCAGCCGCACCCTGCAATACATCGCCGACCACGTCTATGACAAGCTCTCGGTCGAGACGGTGGCGAAGGAGACGGGCGTCAGCACCTCGCATCTGACCGCCCTGTTCCAGCGCCAGCTTGCCATCTCGCCCGGCGAGTACATCCGCCGCGTCAAGCTGGAGGAGAGCAAATGCCTCATCCGCGAAGGACGGCTGAACTTCTCGCAGATCGCCGCGAAGCTCAATTACTCCACCATTCACCATTTTTCGCGCCAGTTCAAGGACAATTTCGGCATCTCCCCTTCGGAGTATGCCAAATCCATCCAAACGGAATAAGCAAAAGTCACCCCGGAGGGGGTAATGCCACGAACTTAGTGACATTACCCGAAGGGGTGACTTTTTTGGGAAGCTCTGAATCAATCCGCAAGCGCGGTCAGCGAGGGATTTTGTTCCAAATTGAGGCTTGGAAATCGCAGGAATACTTTGTGTATTTCAAGATTTTCAAACCGATAAGTTGGGGCAAAAGACCCGCTGTCCGCCGCCGCTGATTTGTTCAGAGTTTCCTTAGTATTTGGCCAGAAGCTCCAGCAGGAGCTGCTTACAGCGCTTTTCGTCCATGTCGTAGACGACGGTGGCGTTCGGGGCGGTGAAATAGCCGCGGCGGTCAATGATGAGCTGACCGTCAGCCATGCCGCCGGAGCAGTCCACCCGGCAGACCTCCGCTCTCGCGTCGGTGACCACGGTGGGGTCGATGGCAGGCGCCACCGCCGCCCAGTCGTGCACGCAGCAGGACGAGTCCGGATCGATCTCATAGGGCGCAAGCGAGAAGCCGGGCTTCCACAGATAGTCGCAGCGCCAGATGAACCGCCGCAGCAGCGCACCGACAAACGCAGCGCTTTTCGTGCCGAGCGCCTCGATGGTGGCGATGTCCTCCGGCGTGTAGGTCGCGCCGGCTTCGTTCGCCTCGATCGGGCCGATCATCAGATTGGCACCGCTGAGCATGACCTTCGCCGCCGCTTCCGCGTCGTCGACAAAATTCGCCTCCGCCACAGGGGTGCGGTTGCCGATGTGGATGCCGCCGCCCATGATATACAGCGTGCCAATCTTCTGCGCGATCTCCGGCGCGAGGAGGAACGCCGCAGCGATGTTGGTCAGCGGCCCGGTCGCGCAGACGTCGATCGGTTCCTCGGCCTCGCGCAGCGTCCGCACCAGATAGCTGACCGCGTGTTCTTTTTCCGCCGTTCTTCCGCCGGTCGGCAGGCCGAGCGACGGCTCATGGATTCGCAGCGGCTTGCCGTCAAACTCCTTGCGGGTGGTCTGGCAGAGGGTGTTGCTCGTCCGCCCGGGGAAAAGCCCGGCGGTCAGCGAATGCGGGCAGCCCTGATAGACCGGAATATCCAGCCCGAGGAAATGCACCAGAGAAAGGTTGTTCGCCGTCGCCTCCTCCACGGTCAGGTTGCCGTGGACGCTCGTGATGCCGATCACGTCGATGTTGTCCGCCAGCAGCAGCCCCAGCAACGCGACGGCATCGTCGGTGCCGGTGTCGCAGTCGACGATCATTTTCCGTTTCAGATCCGGCATGACCACTCACCTTCTGCCCTTGTCGTAGGGCTGACCGCAGGCCTTCGGGCCGATCGCCTTGTTGGAGGAGACCGCAAGGATCACCAGCGTGATGATATAGGGCAGGCTCTTGTAGAAATTATCCGAAAGGCCGAGGCCGGACAGGAACGGGATGCTCATATAGCCGGAGGCAATGGTCTTGATGAGGGAGAACAGCAGCGCAGCAAACAGAAGGCGCACAGGCTTCCACTGGCCCAGCATCAGCACAGACATGGCAAGGAAGCCATAGCCGTAGACGTCGCCGCCGAAGGAGGTCACGGTCGGCACGATATAGATCAGGCCGCCCAGGCCGCCCAGCGCACCGGAGATCATCAGAGCGATGTTGCGGGTGCGGTAGACGTTGATGCCCAGGGAGTCCGCCGCCTGAGGGTTTTCGCCGCAGGCGCTCAGGCGCATACCGAAGCGGGTCTTTGCAAACACAAAAATCGTTACGGCAATGATGGCAAAGCCAATATAGGTGGTAATGTAGGCGCTCTGGAAAAGCACCTTGCCCAGTACGGGGATGTCGCCGAGCACGGGAACCTTCTCAATGCGGAAGGTGTTGGTGAAGGCGACGTGCTGGCTGCCGGTGACGGAGCGTGCCACGAAGATCACAAATGCCGCCGCGAAGGAGTTCAGCGCCATGGCGCTGATGCTCTGGTCCGCCTTCAGCTTGATGGCGGCGAAGGCGTGAAGCTGCGTGAACAGGACGCCGACGAGCATCGAAACGAGCATGGTGCAGATCAGCAGGAGCTGACCGGACAAATACGGCTCCATATAGTGCATGAACATCGCTCCGGCGAAGGCGCCCATGATCATGATGCCCTCCAGACACATATTCAGCACGCCGCTCTTTTCGGAAAACAGACCGGCGATAGCGACCACGAGCAGCGGAATGAAGAAGCACAGGCACATATTTGCCACATAATAGAACACATCCATTACGTTGTCACTCCTTTCTCCGATTCGGTATGGGATAGCTTTGCCTGACGCTTTCTTGCCGCAGAGTCAAAGAAGACGCGTAGCAGCAGCGTAAAGGCCGACAGATAAATGACTGAGGAGGTGACGATGTTGACGATCTCCTTCACGAAGCCATAGGACTGGATATACTGACCGCCGATGGTCAGGAATGAGATGAACAGCGAGGACAATATGACGCCCAGCGGCGAGTTATTGGCAAGAATAGCGATGGAGATGCCGGTGAAGCCTTCGGTGGGCTGCGTGTCGTACACGCGGATGTTTCTGCCGGAGCCGGAGAGGTACAGTAGCGCTCCGCCGAGGGCAACCAGTGCACCGGAGATCATAATGGAAACCACGATAGTGCGTTTTTCGCGGATGCCGGCATACTTGCAGGCGGCAGCGTTCAGACCGCAGGCCTTCAGCTCATAGCCGAAGGTCGTCTTGTTCAGAATGATGTGGATGATGATACATACGGCGATGGTGATGAAGATACCGATGTTGGCGCTGCTGCCCGGGAAGAGCTTGTCCAGACCGAGCGTCGGCATTTTGGCAGCGGCAGGAATGCTCTTGGACTGACCCGTCGTGACATTGTAGATCGACGCCTTGATGAGGCTGTTGACCAGATAACGCGCCAAATAGTTCATCATGATCGTGCTGATGATGACGTTGACGTTGCGGTAGGCTTTCAGCAGGCCGGGGATCAGCGCCCACAGCGCGCCGGAAAGCGCCGCGACGATCAGCGGAACGATCCAGCGCAGCACGCCGGGAAGGAACTCCCATTTGATCGCCGTATAGATCGCAACAAAGCTGCCCATGAGGAACTGTCCGCCGCCGCCGATGTTGAACACGTTGGCCTTAAAGGCAAAAGCAAGGCCGGCGCCGCACATCATGATGGGCATTGCCTGATAAAGAATGTCACCGATCGCTTTGATGCCGCCCTCACGAATGCCGCCCGTGATCAGCGTCAGGAAGCCGGGCCAGGCGTTCTTTGCGTCGCAGATCAGCAAAATGACCAGCGCGAGGAGCAGGCCGACAATCGCAGCCAGCACAGAGGCCGACAGCGCCGCCAGCGAATCTGTGTTGAGGCTTCTTTTCCGTTTAAGCATGCTGTTCCTCCTTCTTTACGCCGGCCATGTAGAGGCCCATTTGCTGGATCGTCGTCTTCTTCGGGTCGATGTCCGCGACGATCTTGCCCTCGAACATCACGAGGACGCGGTCGCTGACGTCCATGACCTCGTCCAGCTCAAGAGACATCATCAGTACCGCCTTGCCGGCATCGCGCTGCGCGACGAGCTGCTTGTGCACAAACTCGATGGCGCCGACATCCAGGCCGCGCGTCGGCTGCACAGCAATCAGCAGGTCGCTGTTTTCTTCGATCTCGCGGGCAATGATAGCTTTCTGCTGGTTGCCGCCGGACATACTGCGGGCAGAGGTCTTCGCCCCCAGCGTCGTGCGAATATCATATTTCTCAATGAGCTCTTCGGAGTAGGTTTCCGCCTTGTCCCAGTTGATAAAGGCGTAGCGCTGCACCGAGGGCTTAAAATAGTTTTTCAGAATCAGGTTTTCTTTCAACGAATAATCCAGGATCAGGCCGTATTTATGACGGTCCTCCGGGATATGGGAAATGCCGGACAGGTTTCTGGTGCGAACATCCGCTTTGGTGATGTCCTTGCCGTTAAGCGTGATCGTGCCGCTTTGGATCGGCATGATACCGGTCAGGCCGTAGATGGTCTCGGACTGACCGTTTCCGTCAATGCCGGCGATGCAGACGATCTCACCCCGGCGGACGGAGAAGCTGATGTCATCAACGATATTTTTCTGTGAGGTACGGGAACGCATGACCAGATTTTTGACATCCAGAACCGTCTCGCCGAGCTGCTGCTCGCCTTTATCGACGGTGAAGCTGACCTTGCGCCCGACCATGAGCTCGCTCATTTCTTCCTTTGTTGTTTCTGCGACATTCAGCGTTGCGACCTTCTTGCCGCGGCGGAGGATCGTAACGCGGTCGGCCACCTTGCTGATCTCATCCAGCTTATGAGAGATGAAGACGATCGATTTTCCCTCGGCGGCAAGGCCCTTGATAATCGTTATCAGTTCCTCGATCTCCTGCGGAGTCAGGACGGCAGTCGGCTCATCAAAGATCAGAATATCACTCTCGCGGTAAAGGGTCTTCAGAATTTCAACGCGCTGCTGCATACCGACGGTGATGTCGGACACGATCGCGTCGGGATCAACGGCAAGGCCGTAGCGATCACTCAGCTCCATGATCCTTTTTCTCGCTGTTTTCAGATCAAGAATGCCGTTCTTCATCGACTCACTGCCGAGAATAATGTTACGGACGACGGAGAAGCACTCGACCAGCTTAAAATGCTGGTGCACCATGCCGATGCCAAGTGCCGTTGCATCACGCGGACCCGTGATATGCACAGGCTTGCCGTGGACCTTAATGGTACCGCTCTCCGGTTGATACATACCGAACAGGACGCTCATCAGCGTGGATTTGCCAGCACCGTTTTCGCCGAGCAGCGCGTGGATCTCACCCTTACGAATTTGGAGGGAGATGTCATCGCAGGCGACGATACCCGGAAAGGTTTTGACAATATCCTGCATCTCTACAGCAAATTGTTCATCCATAGTTGAATCCTCGTTTTCTATTCAGAGTAACCGGATACAGGGGGCACGAGGCCCCCCATATCTATATTGAAGGTAAGAAAGCTGATTAGTTCTTGTAGTCGAGCGTGACCAGCTCCAGCGGGATCTGGGTCGGGTCTTCGATGTCGCTGTCGGTGAGGATGCTCGAAGCGATGCCGCCCTCGTCGTTCTTGATGCGGTTGTACAGCTCGAGGTACTGCTCCTCGGTGTAGTTCTTCAGTCTCCAGCTTTCGCCGGTGGCCAGACCGACGCAATCAACGCTTGCGCCGAGAACCGCGTCTTCACCGCCGGGGAAGCTGCCGTTCTTGTAGCCGATCAGGGCGTCATAGGTTGCGTTCGCGCAGCCCTTCATAGCAGAGGTGATGACTGTGGGGGAGTCGCCTGCCTGGTCGAGGTCAACGCCGATAACAGCTTTGCCCAGCTCTTCCGCCGCAGCGAAAGCGTTCTGGCAGATGGTGCCGCCGCAGGAGAAGATGACCTCGGTGCCGGTCTGATACCAGCCCTTGATGGTGGTCAGCTTTTCCGGAGAGGGCATGAAGTCGCCGGAATACCAGTAGATCACGTTGACGTCGCCCTTGTTCAGGCCGAGGTCCTTAGCGGCCTGCTCAGCGCCCATGACATAGCCATAGCCGAAGCGGGCAACAGAGGTGACGGCCATGCCGCCGAAGAAGGCCAGGTTGCGGTAGCCTTCCATGACGCAGGCGTAACCGGCCATGAAGCCGGCCTCACCCTCGGAGAAGAGGACGGAATAGACGTTGCTGCCGGTACGGAATTCGGAATAGTCGGAGCTGTGCGGTCTGCCGTCGATGAGGATGAAGTTCACATCGGGGTATTTGTCCTGTGCCTCAAAGATAGCATCCTCGAACAGATAGCCGGGGCAGACAAGAACCTTGCCGCCGACCTTAACGGCTTGGTCGATCAGGCTCAGATAAGCATCCTTGGATTCTTCGCTGGGGGTCATGTAGGTAGAGGTCGCGCCGGTCTCTTCGCAGTATCTCTCGATGCCGTCCCAAGTGGCTTCGCAGAAGGAGCCGTCGTCAACGCTGCCGCCGGGCAGGTCCATCAGCATGACGATCTCGTAGGAGTCGCCGTTGTTATCGGGCTTCGGTTCCGTGGGAGTGTCGCCGGAGTTCTGGGTGGTGCCGTCCGGGGTATCCGGGGTGTCGGTGCCGGTTTTGCTGCAGGCGGTCACGCTCAGGAGCATTACGACTGCAAGCAGGATTGCCAGTAACTTTTTCATTTTTCGTTCCTCCAATTCAAAATATTGATAAGGCGGTGCCTTAATCACAGGGTTGCCCGGACTCTTCCGGGGAGGTCTTGCGAAGCGGGCCGAACCACTTCTGGAAACGCCGGTCGGTCACATTCATGAACCACTTCATGATGGGTCCGGTGCCGAAGGCTCCCACCAGCGTGCCGACGCCGATGAGGTCGCCGAAGATCGCGCGTCCGGCGAGGCTGCCGAGCACGATACCGATGCACATATAGGTCAGATCCTCCGCGATGCGCAGCCAGCGGAGATTGATCCCGGTCTTCTCCGACAGCCACAGCGGCAGCGATTCCACGGCGCTGATGCCGAGTCCCGCGATGATATACAGGGCAACGGCCACGGCAAAGGCAACCAGACCGATGATGAGCAGGATGATCTGCATGGTCAGCGTGTCGCCGGGGAAGTATGCGCCGATGAACCAGTTGAACAGGTCGATCAGCGCGCCGGAGATCAGCGTGCCGACGATCGTGCCGACGTGGATATACTTGCGGGTGAAGATGAGCATGAATGTTAACAGGAAAACGCAGTTGATGTAGGTGACCTGCCCATAGGTCAGGTGGAACAGCGAATGCTCGCCGTCAACGAACACGGAGAACGGATCCGTTCCCAGACCGCACTGGTAATAGCAGGCGATGCCGAAGTTCATTAAAACGAGCGAAAACAGCATGACGAAGAAGCGCTTGGTAAACGATGCCGGATCGTAGCTCAGAATATACGCTTTGAGTTTCTTTCCCATGGATCACCTCGTCGGAAGATCAGGCAGCTTGTCGATCATCTCGATCGCACGGAGCGTGATCTTGGTGAGCAGCTTGACCTTGTTGGGATAATCCGGGTCGTTCATGGTGCCCATGGCGCCGTGGGCCTCATAGAGATTCGGGCCGGTGAGCAGGATGGTGCCGGTGCGCAGGCCGCGCAGCAGGGAGCCGAGCGTAAACAGCGTGGCGCTTTCGTTCTCGATGGTCAGAACGTTGGCGTCCGTCCAGGGCTTGATGCGCTCCTCCCAGCCCTCATGGGCGCCGGGACTTTCCAGATAAAACGCGTCATGGCTGCGGACGATGCCGAGATAGGGCTCCACGCCGAACTCGTGGCAGGCGTCACGCAGAGCGCAGACCACGTCGATGTCCGCGATGGCGGGATACTCCGCCGGGATGTACTGCTTCGATGCGCCCTCGCCGCGCACGGCGCCGGTGGCGATCACGAAAGAGCCGGACGGGATGTCCCGCTGCAGGCTGCCGCTGGTTCCCATGCGGATCAGCGTTTTTGCGCCGATGTGCTTCAGCTCCTCGACGCAGACAGCCACGGCCATGCCGCCCATGCCGGTGGACATGACGGAAACGTCAACGTCGTGGTATTTTCCCGTGTAGGTGGGGTTGCCGCGGGAAACGCCCTTGCATTCCGCCGTGTCAAAATATGCGGCCACCATTTCGCAGCGGGCGGGATCTCCCGGAAGGATCACATGCTTGCCGATGTCACTCTCGTTGACACCGATATGCCAGAGCTTACCCTGCGGGTTCTCCAACCGGGTGGACTGGTATTTCATAATGGATTTCCTCCGTATTTGTTATTTTCTCATTGCGAACCGGAAGCGCATGACCTCGTTGTTGTAATAGTCCTTGCAGAAGGCGATGACGCCTCCGGTGCCGATATAGCGTGTCGTGACCAGCGTCTGAATGCCGCGGGGAAGCATCAGGTGCAGCCCCGACGGATTCGTCGTCCGGATGGGCAGGCACTCATACTCTGCCGTCATCGTTTTCGCCTGCAGCTCCGCCGCCAGCGCGTGATAGAGCTCCTCCGGGCCGTCAGACGGATCCATGGGGAACAGGTTGTCGACGAAGTAGTAAAAGGAGAGCACCGCCGGCTTGTCATTGAGCGTATAGATCTGCTGAAGCTGTACGATCTCATGTCCCGGCGCGGGTGAGAGCTTGTCGATCAGGAAGCCGTCGCCTCTGACGATGTCGACGGCTCCCTGTTTGACGCCAAGCTCTCCCACGAGGGCGATACGCTCTGGCGGCAGAAGAATTTCAGCAGGAAAGGTCCGCCTGTATTTTTCTTTGCGGCTTGCCCCCGTTACGCAGCTTCCCTTCCCGCGGACGGTCTCGATGTAGCCGTCCTCATAGAGGATCGACAGGGCCGTGCGCAGGGAGGTGCGTCCGACGCACATGATGGACGACAGCGCGGACTCACTGGGCAAGGGGTCGCCGGATTTCAGCACGCCGCTTTCGATCAGGCGGCGCAGACGCCGATAGATCTCAATATATACGTTGGTTCCTTTGTCGATCGTTGTGATCCGCAGGGAATCGGCAACCACGGGATCAAGAAAAGCCGCCGCCGGGTCTCTCATTTTTCTTACCCTCGGATGAGCTTCGCCAGCGCCCGAGTTCCGACCTCGATGGCGTCAGCGATGAGCTTATCGTATTGCGTCTCAAAGTCAATGCTCTCACCGGTGGCGAGATTGTTGACCGCGACCAGAACCGCGCCGGTCTTCATCTGCAGGATAGAGCCTACGGTGTACATGGTCGCCACCTCGTTGTCCGTTGCGAGCACGCCCAGCTCCTGCCACGGGCGGATGCGCTCGGCGACGCCGTCGTGGGCAAAGACGGATTCGAGGAACAGCGCGTCATGCGTGCGAACGATACCCGTTGCAACCGCTGCGCTGACCTCCTTTGCGCTCTCGGTCAGCGCGAAGAAGGCGTCCAGATCGGCCACGGCGGGGTATTGCAGGTTCAGGTATTCCAGCGTCGCGCCCTCGCAGCGGCAGGCGCCCGTCGGGATGATCAGCGTGCCGGGCTTGATGTCGGGCTGGATGGCCGAGCAGGTGCCGACCTTGATGATCTTGTTGCACTTGATGTGGCGCAGCTCCTCCACCGCGATCTCCATCGGCATACAGCCGTTGCCGCAGGACATCACGCTCATGGGAACGCCGTGCTTTTCGCCGGTGTAGGTGATGTATTCTCTGTGCTGGCCGATGTATTCCGCCTTGTCGAAGGTGTCCGCGATCACCTTGGTGCGCTCCAGATTGGAGGTCAGGATGCAGCCGGGAGCGATCTGGGACTCATCCAGATAGAGGTGATGTACCTTGTTCCCGTCCTCAAACTGGGGAACGCTGTCAAAATTATTTCTCAGATTATCCATTGTTACCTCCTCAGATCTCTTTCAGCAGTTCGTCGAGGATCTCCACGGCGCGGGTCGCGATCTTGCTGCATTGCAGGATGCGCTTTGCCATGAAGTCCGGCTCAAACGCCCAGGGATAGGCTTCCTGCGAGTCCGGGCCGACGTAGTAGGGCGTGCCCTCGACCATGCTGGTGTGGGAGACGCAGATGGAGCCGGCGCGAATGCCCAGGCGGTGCGCCAGCGTGAACAGCAGGGCGCTCTCGTTCTCGACCATCTTGACGCCCGCGTCTACCCACGGCTTCATGCGCTCGTAGGTAGAGATCATCGCCGTGGAGGTCTCGCGGTAGTAAGAATCGTGGGCGCGGTACAGGCCGACGATCGGATCTTCCCCGAATTCATGGCAGGCCATGACCAGCGCCTTGACCACATAGGGGTCTGCAATGGCGGGGAATTCCGGCGGCGCGTATTCATAGGAGCAGCCGTCGCCGCGGACGCAGCCGGTGGCGATGATGATGCGGCCCGGCTCATAGTCCGTCAGCAGGGCGGCGCCCGTACCGACGCGGATGAGGTTTTTCAGGCCGACGTGCTTCAGCTCCTCGGCAACGGTGCTGACGGAGAGCGGACCCATGCCGGAGGACACGACAGAGATCGGCACATCGGTATTCGGCGTCACGCCGGTGTAGGTCGTATAGGTCCGGCGGGAGCTGACAAACCTGGCGTCCTTGAAGCAGCCGGAAATGATCTTGCTGCGGGCGGGGTCGCCGGGCATCAGCACGGAGGGGGCAAGCTCTCCTTCTCCGACGCCGGTATGGAACATTTTTCCGTTCTTATCCGTAAACTTCTTGCTGATGAATTCCATAGCTATCTCCTTATAAATTCATGATCTTCCGATTCAGGCCGCGGATCACGGGCGTTGCCTTTGCCAGAACTTCTTCCTCGTCGATGAAGGTGAAGCGTCCGTGACGCAGGAGGATCTCGCCGTTGAGGAAGACGGTGTCCACGTTCCTGCCGTCGCCGGCGTAGAGGAAGTTGTTGAGCTTGTAATCCGGGTTGATGAGCGCGATGTCATGGTCCATGTCGACCAGGATAAAGTCGGCAAGGTTGCCCTCCTTCAGCTCACCCAGATCCTCATAGCCCAGCGTGCGTATACCGTTAATGGTCATCATCTTGTAGACCGTTCCCGCGTCGAGGACGGTGGGATCGAGCGTCAGACCCTTTTGCAGGTAGGCAGCCATTCTCGCCTCACGGATCATATCGCGGTTGGAGCTGGAGGCTTCGCCGTCGCAGCCGATGGTGACGTTGATGCCGCGCTTGACCATCTCCGCGATGCGCGGGATGCCGTCGCTGATCTTCAGATTGGTGCACGGGCAATGCACCGGGTTTGCGCCGCTTTGTGCGATAATGTCCAGCTCGTGGTCACTCAGCCAGATGCTGTGCGCGAGCAGCGTATTTTTATCCAGAATGCCGAGCTGCGCCAGCGCCTCCGCCTCACCGCCGAGGCCGTAGGCTTTGGCGACGTTGCGCGTCTCCATCTTTCCCTCGCCCAGATGGGTGTGGTACACAAGACCGTGCTCGTTGGCAAACTTTTTCAGCTCCTGCGCCATCCGTCCCGAGACGGCGGGCAGGCCCGCAGGGGCGACCGAGGCTTTCATCCGCCCGTCAAGGTTGTGCACCTTCCGGTAAACGCCCTCGGAGCGGCGCAGCGCCTCGTCAACGGACAAAATCGGCGTTGCCTCATTTTCGGGCACATCCGTGGTGCTGATGCCAATGGTCGCGCGGAGCTTGCTGTCGCGGACGGCGTGGATCGTCTCATCCAGCGCCTCCCAGCCGGTCATCTCGTTGAGCACCGTCGTGCCGCAGCGCAGCGCGGTCAGGCAGCCCAGCAGGCAGGAATAATAGGTTTCCTCCGGCGTCATGATCGCTTCGATCCCGAACAGGCGAACCAACCATGTCGTAATTGGATAATCATCCATGGGTCCTTTCAGGACAGACTGCGCCAGATGCGTGTGGCAGTCAGCGAACGACGGCATGGCAAGCATGCCCGCAGCGTCAATGATCTCGCAGCCCTCCGGGGCGTCGATCTTCGGCGCGATCTTTTGAATGCGCTCGCCTTCTACCAGTATCTCTCCGGTCGAAGTCGTCATGGTGTCGAAATTTGCTATCTCGCAATTTCGGATCAGATACTTTTTCAAATGAAACATCCCTCCTGTTACAGACTCATGTAACACATGTGACAAGCCCGGTGAAAACATACGGCCGCTTATCTATCACCGGCCACATATCAAATTTACCAGTTTTTTCGAAAAAAGTAAACCGCTTTTTGACGTTTTGCAACAAGACAAACAAGTAATTGAACGGAAAGGAAATTTTTGCTTCCGCTGGAAAAACCTCCGCGAAAAATCAGGCACTTTCCACAAACCGGCGCCGCCATTTCTATGAATAGTGCCAAAGTCATCGCGCCAAGGGCTGGTGATCCGCCCGGCAAACTTGTTTGCCTTGTTTGTTTTTTGCGGTTATACCTTTTTCGAAAGCAAAAAAATCCCCGCGGGAGATTGCTTCTCCCACAGGGATCGTACCGCCGCAGCGCCTCGTCAATGCTTGCTGTGCGAAAGAATGATGCCTCGCTGCCCGGCAGAGTCTCCCCCGCCCGGCGCAGCGCCGGCAAGTCAGGCAGGATCGATATCCTGCCATTTTGTATTATTACTTAGCAAAATGAATAAAGATCGAATTTCGATACCGCAGTTCCCGTCGGGCAGGAGCTGTCAGCGCTGCTCGTCGCAGTATTTTTCGGACATTTCTTTGCAATGCTCTTGAAAAAGCTCCCGCGCCCGCGCCTGGATGGCGGAAAGCTCCGTTTGATCCGTATCCGCAAACTCGCGCTTGACCCTTGCCGAAGCGACCGCATGACTGTCGTGCGGTTTACCTTCGACCGCTTCCGCCAAAAACTTTTGCAGCAGGTGGACGTCATTGCAATAAATCAATTCCACAAGCTTCGCGCGGTATTCCAGCTCCGCAGGGGTAATCCCCGGAAATTGCTTCATATCTACGGTATGCTGCGCTTCGTGCTTCAGAAGAGAAACGAGAAAGCGTTCACTGCTAAAATCATAGGCCTGCTCGATGCAGTTGATCGTGCCGTCGGGCGAGGCCCAGCCGCCGGTCCCGAACCTTCCGAAGGTCAGATAATCCATCCAACTGCGGAATACAAAGCCCTTCAGAATATTGACGGTATACTCTGCCGTTCCGCACGGCAGCTCGACGCTGTATACGGTGGGCACGGTATCCTTCCAGACGTAGGGGCCGAAATAGCCCTGCGTTTTACCGAAAAGCGCATGATAGCCCTTCGCTTCAAACGTCGCGCGAAGCTGCTCCGCCAGGAGCGTTTCCTCTGCATCCGGCATATCCAGCAGGGCTCTTAACCGGGTCAGCAGCTTGTCTGCGGCCTCCGGCTCCGGCAGTCCGCAATAAAAGACATCCCGATAATACACCTGATATTGCAGCAGTATCCGGTTGAGCGCCTCCGGTACGTCATAGGTGCGGTATTCGCAGTTTTCAAAAACAGCGATGTACGCCGGGAGGATCTCCCGGAATTCCTCGTGCTCACGCATATACGCGATGGCGCCCTTCATGTCGCCCTTGATGAAAAAGTCCTGGATTTGCATGGCTGTCTCGTCACTCCTTCTATGGTTCTCATACTTCAGCCGATTATGAAAGCAAGGGAAGCTCTGAATAAATCTGCAAGAGCGGCCGGCGGATCTATTCAGAGCTTCCTTAGGATTAAACTTCGCTCCATTCAACCTGGACATCCTGTCCCCAATCATCGGAGCCATAGCACTTGAGAGCTTTATTATTTGCACATTTTTTCTCAGCAAAGTCAATAACGATTTGCAGTTCGCCAACGCATATCTTGGCACGCTCTTTCTCGTCAAATTCGATTATATATTCCGCACCCTTCAAAAATTTCGGATGGCAGAGAGGCACGGCACATAGAATATGATAATTTGCATCCGTACCATACACACAAACAACATCGGGTTCTTTTTCGACAACAATGCCCATTTGCCGTTCGCTAAACATTTGGACTTTCTT